>NZ_VMMI01000005.1:0-91160 GCF_013277125.1 Streptococcus sp. 4094
GTGAGCAGTTTATACCATAATCCGCTTTCAACGATAAAGAAAAGGTAAGAAAAATGAAACATTTAGAAATTGAATTGAAAACACTATTGAAAAAAGATGAATACAATCGTCTAAAAGACCAGTTCACAGACGTCACTCCTGTTCTTCAAAAAAACCACTACATGGACACACCTGATTTTGAACTGCGAGAAAAGAAAATTGCTATGCGCATTCGAACCTTTGAAGACTGGGCAGAATTGACACTCAAAGTCCCGCAGAGTGTTGGAAACATGGAATACAACCAAAAATTGCAACTAAAAGATGCTGAAAACTATCTGTCTAAGGAAGAACTTCCTCAAGGGCTAGTACTGGATGAATTGGCGAAACATGGCATCCAAAGCAAGAACTGGCAGGTACTTGGTTGTCTAACAACACTTCGCTATGAAATGCAAACAGCTATCGGTCTCATGGCTCTGGATGAAAGTCAATACTTTGATATGACGGATTACGAATTGGAGCTTGAAGTGGAAAATCACGAGCAAGGCAAACAAGATTTCCAAAAATTTTTAGAGGAAAATCAGATTTCTTATCAAAAAGCTCCTTCAAAATTGGTTCGATTTGTCAAAAGTATGAAAAATAGCTGAAATAATCTCCATTTTTTGGTAAAATAGAAAAGATAAAAATACAAAAATCCCAGTTCATATAGGTAAGGCAAATATCACTAGGATTTAAAAAGTTTACAGAGGACGGTCTATAATGTCAGATAGAAAAAACATGAAACTTTTCGCACTCAACTCTAACCAAGAGATTGCACAGAAAATTGCTGAAGCTGTTGGTGTCCCACTTGGAAAACTATCGTCACGTCAATTTTCAGACGGAGAAATCCAAGTGAATATCGAAGAAAGTGTCCGTGGTTATGATGTTTACATCATCCAATCAACAAGTTTCCCTGTTAACAACCACCTAATGGAATTGTTGATCATGGTCGACGCTTGTGTGCGCGCAAGTGCCCACAGTATCAACGTTGTCCTTCCATATTTTGGCTATGCACGTCAAGACCGCATTGCTTGTCCTCGTGAGCCACTTACAGCTAAACTAGTTGCCAATATGCTGGTTAAGGCTGGTGTTGACCGTATCCTGACTCTTGATTTGCATGCCGTTCAGGTTCAAGGTTTCTTTGATATTCCAGTGGATAATCTTTTCACTGTTCCCCTATTTGCAAAACATTACTGCGATAAGGGACTACTCGGTTCAGATGTTGTTGTCGTTAGCCCTAAAAATTCAGGTGTCAAACGTGCGCGTAGCTTGGCTGAATATCTTGATGCTCCTATCGCCATTATCGACTATCCTCAAGACGATGCAACTCGCAACGAAGGTTATATCATTGGTGATGTTGAAGGTAAGAAAGCCATCTTGATTGACGATATTTTAAATACAGGACGCACCTTCTCTGAAGCTGCTAAAATCGTTGAACGTGAAGGGGCTACAGAAATTTATGCTGTTTCTAGCCACGGTCTCTTCGTCGAGGGAGCTGCTGAACTTCTTGACAATACTAAGATTAAAGAAATTCTTGTGACTGATTCAGTAGCAACAAAAGAAAAAACTCCTAAAAACGTATGCTACATCACTGCTAGTGAGTTAATTGGTGACGCCATCGTCCGTATCCACGAAAGAAAACCAGTCAGCCCACTCTTTGCCTACAACAAAAAGAAATAAGGTGATTCTTTGATTTATTTGGACAATGCTGCGACAACTCCTATGTCAGCAGTTGCTATTTCAGCTATGACCAAGGTGATGCAAGAAACCTACGGCAACCCTTCTAGTATTCATGGTCATGGTCGTCAAGCTGGTAAACTCTTACGAGAAGCCCGTCAGGAACTAGCTCAGTTACTGGGGACAAAACCTCAACATATCTTTTTCACTTCTGGTGGGACAGAAGGCAACAATACTGCTATCATTGGTTACTGCCTTCGTCACCAAGAACAAGGAAAACATATTATCACAACTGCTATTGAGCACCATGCTGTCCTTGAAACAATTGATTACTTGGTTCAACACTTTGGGTTTGAAGCAACCATTATCCAGCCAGAAAATCAAGAAATCACCGCCCAGCAAATTCAAGAGGCCTTACGTGACGATACGATTTTGGTTTCTACCATGTTTGCCAATAATGAGACTGGAAACCTACTGCCCATTGCTGAAATTGGCCAAATACTCAAGCAACACCCAGCCGCCTATCATGTCGATGCAGTTCAGGCTATTGGTAAAATCCCTATACACCCAGAAGAATTGGGCATTGATTTTCTCACTGCTTCTGCCCACAAGTTCCATGGTCCTAAGGGAATCGGTTTTCTCTACGCATCTAGCATGGATTTTGATTCCTATCTTCATGGCGGAGACCAAGAACAGAAAAAACGAGCCGGAACTGAAAATCTAGCTGCCATCGTGGGTATGGTTGCAGCCCTAAAAGAAGACCTAGAAAAACAGGAAGAACATTTCCAACATGTACAAAATCTAGAAACTGCCTTTCTTGCAGAGCTAGAAGGAATTCAGTATTACGTGAATAGAGGACAACATCATCTCCCTTATGTTCTCAATATTGGATTTCCTGGTCAGAAAAACGACCTCTTACTCCTTCGGCTAGATTTGGCTGGAATTTCAATCTCTACTGGCTCAGCCTGTACGGCAGGCATTGTCCAATCCAGCCATGTTCTTGAAGCCATGTACGGGGCAAATTCAGAACGCTTGAAGGAATCCGTTCGTATCAGTCTCTCGCCAGAAAATACTGTTGAAGACCTACATACCCTCGCAAAGACCTTAAAAGAAATTATCGGAGGTTAGCCATATGGCATTTGAAAAAACCATTCAGTTAAAAAATTGTCGTTACGACTACACTCTTAGCCCTTCTGTTAAAAAATTCACCCTTAAGGACAACACCTTTTTTGAGACTAAGGTTGGTAACTATGAATTGACTCGCCTACTTGAAAAAGTGCCAAACAGCGGTGAAGGCTTCCAACTCAAAATCATCATTAACAAGGAACTTACAGGTGCTAAAATCAATATCACTGACAAGTTTGGGCTACGTCTAGTTGATATTTTCAAATCAGAAGACCACCACATTCATCAGGAAAAATTCTATTTCCTCATGGATAGCTTGGTAGAACGTGGTGTCTTTACAAAATCGGAAAGATAGAGCCAAAATGTTTGAACTGACCTATAAGGACAGCTATCATGTAGAGCGCACTCTCAAGTATGAGGATTACGAGGCTCTCATGCTAGCTCTGTCAGGATGTGTGACTCTGCCAGATACACTTTATGTAACTTCTTTGACCTTTAAAGGACAGGAAGTTTACCAAGGACTGGTCGGAGACCTCTACCGTTTTCTATCACATGCAGATTTTTTACAACAAAACTAAGATTTTTCTTAGTTTTTTCTTGTTTTTGTTGATTTTTTCACAATGTTTCTATAAAATAGAAGAATAGAAAGGTTGTGATTTTGTGAAAGATAAACAGTCTGCTATTCCAAAAGCTACAGCAAAAAGACTCTCTCTCTACTATCGAATTTTTAAGAGATTTCATGCAGAAAAGATTGAACGTGCCAACTCTAAGCAAATTGCAGAGGCCATTGGGATTGATTCAGCGACCGTACGTCGTGATTTTTCCTATTTTGGTGAACTAGGTCGGCGTGGATTTGGATATGATGTCAAAAAACTGATGACATTTTTTGCCGATTTGCTCAATGATAACTCTATTACCAATGTCATGCTGGTTGGTATTGGAAATATGGGCCATGCCCTTCTCCACTACCGCTTCCACGAGCGTAACAAGATGAAGATTATCATGGCCTTTGACCTAGATGACCATCCCGAAGTCGGAACCCAAACTCCTGATGGAATTCCTATTTACGGGATTTCTCAAATCAAGGATAAAATCAAGGATGCTGATGTGAAGACTGCTATCCTGACCGTTCCCAGCGTTAAGTCACAAGAGGTTGCCAATCTCTTGGTTGATGCTGGCGTGAAAGGAATTCTTAGTTTTTCACCAGTCCATCTGCATTTACCAAAAGATGTGGTCGTTCAGTATGTCGATTTGACAAGTGAACTCCAAACACTCCTCTATTTCATGCGAAAAGAGGATTAGAAAGCGAAAATCATTTTATGAAAAAACCAGTTATAGGGATTACAGGAAACGAAAAAACTCATCCTGATGATGACATCATGATGAGCTACGCAGCAAAAGGCTTTGTTGAAGGCGTTAAAGACGCTGGAGGGATTCCCATCATCCTACCGATTGGTGATCAAGAAATGGCCTGCCACTATATCAGTATGATTGACAAGCTCATCTTGACAGGTGGGCAAAATGTTGATCCAAAATTCTATGGTGAACCAAAAACCATTGATAGCGATGACTACCACCTTCAAAGAGATATATTCGAACTAGCCCTCATCAAGGAAGCTATCAAACAGCAAAAGCCGATTTTCTCTGTCTGTCGTGGGACTCAACTCTTTAACGTTGCCATGGGTGGAACTTTGTACCAAGATATCGAAGATCACTGGCAGGATTGTTCCGCCGAGTACACAACCCAACGCTTGGTGACAGAACCTGATACAGTTCTTCGAGAAATCTATGGAGAAATCTCCCATATCAACTCCTTCCACCACCAGAGCATCAAGGATTTAGCACCAAATTTAAAGATTGCGGCTCATGATCCTAAAGATGGTATTATAGAAGCTGTTATGAGTACGGATGATGTCGCCTTTCTCGGTGTCCAATGGCATCCAGAGTTTCTTTTTGAAAATCGTCCCAAAGATAAAAACCTCTTTGACTATGTCGTTAATGAACTTTAGATTAAATCTGTTTTTTCACGGTAACTAAAGTAACTAGAATATGAGACAATCAAATGGTCCAAGAGGACAATTCCCATCAGGTCGCAGGCTTCTTTAACAAGTTTAGTGACATGATCATCATTTCGGCTAGGGGCTACCGCTCCCGAAGGATGATTGTGGACCAAGATGAGAGAAGTCGCCATATGCTTGATAGCATAGTGAAGAATCTCACGTGGTTCAGCAATACTACGAGTAGCTGAGCCGATAAAAATGGTCTGTTGATGGATGATTTGATTTTGAGTATTGAGATAGAGCGCCACCAGGTGCTCTTGTTTTTTGTCCCCCAATTCCTGTTGCATCTTCTTGGCCAACTTTTGACTGCTGAGAATACTTTCCATCTCAAGAGTCTCGTGTTTATGAATACGATGCCCCAGTTCAATCATAGCTTGCAATTCTATGGCCTTAACACGTCCAATACCAGACAGACTCTGCAATTCCTGCAGGGTCATTTTTTTCAAATCCGTTAGGTTTGAAAGATTGTTCAAGACTTTCTGGGCAATTTCAAAAACACTAGCTTGACGTGTTCCTGTCCTGAGTAAAATAGCTAGTAACTCTTGATTACTGAGCGCTTCAACTCCTTCCTTGGCCAGTCTTTCTCTTGGTAATAGTGAATCTTCTTGGAATGAAATACTGTACATAAAAATCCTCCTCACTTTATTATTCGTGAGAAGGATGAAAAATTAGATTTTTTTCTCAATTGGGGCCACACTAGCCAAAAGTTTTTTCAAACCTACTTCTGGGAAATTGATTTTCAATTCCTGCGTAGCACCGCTACCTGAAACTTCCAAAACAGTTCCCTCTCCCCACTTCTTGTGGAGGGCAATGTCACCAATGGACCAATTTGCCTCGCTAGAAGCTGATTTTGCTCCAGCTGTAAATTGACTAAACGGAAGGCCACTTGACTGGATAGATTTTGGGGCAGCACTGCGTTTACGGTCTTGAAGAGCCTGGGCAAGACTCATACCTTGACCGAAGGCAAGGTCACCACTGCTATAAGATGCCTTAAAGCTTGTATTTGCTGGACGAGCCAGACCTTGATACTCAAGTAAGTCCGAGCTGATTTCGTTAATAAAACGAGTGGGACGGTTGTAGTTGGTACGACCGAAAAGCAAGCGTGAGTTAGCATTGGTCAGATAGAGAATTTTCTCTGCACGCGTGATACCTACATAGGCCAGACGGCGCTCTTCTTCCAATTCATCTGAATCCTCAGCTGCACGACTAAGTGGAAAGACATTTTCTTCCATCCCAATCAAAAAGACAACTGGAAACTCGAGACCTTTGGCAGCATGCAGGGTCATCAAGGTCACTTCTGATGTCTCCTGACTACCTGAATCTGTGTCCGCAATCAAGGCCAAGTCATTTAAAAAACGACTCAGTTTATCCAGACCAGTTTCTTCTTCTGGCCCATCAGAGGTGTCATCAAAGTTTTTCGTCACAGAGAGGAACTCCTCGATGTTTTCTACACGAGCCTTGCTTTCTAAGGTCGCTTGGGCGTTAAGAATATCGACGTAACCTGTTTTTTCTAGGACGGCCTCAACCAACTCAGTAATGCTTAAGTGGTCCAGTTGCTCTCGCAAATCTAACATCATATTTGCAAAATCCCAGATAGACTGGGCTACTTTACCCTTGATACCAGACAACATGATATTGGCTGAAGCATCTAGCATAGACATGTTTTGCATATTTGCAAAGTCACGAATTTTCTCAACAGTACCTGGCCCAATTCCACGTTTTGGTTCGTTGATAATACGCTCAAAACTGATATTGTCACTCAAATTAGCAATAAGATTAAGATAAGCGATAATATCGCGGATTTCCTTACGGCTGTAGAACTTGGTTCCACCAACCATGGTATAAGGAATGTTTGACTTGAGCAGGGCTTCCTCAATAGTACGAGACTGGGCGTTAGTACGATAGAGAACTGCAAAATCCTTGTGAAGGAAGTTTTGACTCCGACCAAGTTCATCGATAGTTCTGGCTACAAATACAGCCTCATCTAGCTCATCATTGGCACGATAGTAAACGATTTGCTCCCCATCAGCATTCTGGGTCCAGAGATTCTTAGGACGGCGGTTTTTGTTGTTTTTAATGACCTCGTTGGCCGCTTGGAGAATTGTTTTAGTGGAACGGTAATTCTCTTCCAACAAAACAACCTTGGCTTGGGGATAATCTTTCTCAAAATCCAAAATATTCTGCATATCCGCACCACGCCAACCGTAGATAGACTGGTCCGCATCCCCAACCACACAAATATTTTTAAAGCGTGAAGCCAAGAGTTTGACCAGTTGGTACTGGGCATGGTTAGTATCTTGGTACTCATCAACGTGGATGTATTGAAACTTCTGCTGGTAATAAGTCAAAACATCAGGATTTTGATCAAAGAGACGCAAGGTCAGCATAATCAAATCATCAAAGTCAACCGACTCCGACTGACGCAGTTCTTTCTGATAGGCTGTATAACACTGGGCCACAATTTGCGTGTACATATCTCCAGCTTGGGAGGCATAAGCCCCATCATCAATCAAATCATTCTTAGCGTTGGAAATAGTTCCTAAGATGCTCCGTTCATTCCATTTTTTAGGATCCAAGTTCAACTGCTTGAGAATGCGTTTCATAAGAGTTCGCTGTTCACCAGGATCCACAATAGTAAAATTACGGTTGTAGCCAATATGATCCGCATCGCGACGCAGGATACGAACACACATGGAGTGAAAAGTCGCAATCAAACAGTCCTGAGTAGCTGGATTGAGGCTATAAGCACGCTCTTTCATCTCACGCGCAGCCTTATTAGTAAAGGTAATGGCCAAGATATTCCAAGGATTGACCAGCTTTTCATCAATCAAATAAGCGATACGGTGGGTCAAAACACGGGTCTTTCCAGAACCAGCCCCTGCCATGATCAACAAGGGACCTTCTGTCGTTTGCACCGCCTCAGCCTGACGGTCATTCATTCCATTTAATAATGCGTTCATCTTCTCTTCCTTACTCTTGAAGTCAATATTTCTATTATATCAGAATTCAGGGAAAATAGAAACTTTATGGGGAGTAGCAAAATATAGTGGATTGAAACTAGAATACTACACTGTAGGTTTCTAAAACACTCGACTCTTTCACTCAATTTTTTCATAAACTAGCTCAATACTTCAATATAAAAAAGGTAAATTTAAGATTGGCAATACGAACGTTAAACAGAATTCCATTTCTCTTTTTAGAATCAAAACAACGATATCGTAAAACCTCTACACGAACAATAGATTGCGACACTAAAATATTCTCCCCTAGTTTTGCTTTACTAATAGTATATAGGAGGAGAGCTATGAATTCTAGACCCTTTGTTATGATGTGGTTACAAACAGAGTTGGAAAAAATCTTAAAATTAGAAAAACGCATTATACCAGGCATTAAAAGCTTGATACAATGCGTTTTATTATAAAAAGATCTACTGGATTTTTTATCAAAATAAACTTCCAGTAGATCTTTTCACTTTTTATTAATAAGTTCCTTCTTCACCTTGGCTAGTCAAGATTACCGGACCATCCTTAGTAATGACAAATTGGTGTTCATATTGACAAGATAGCCCACCGTCAATAGTCTTATGAGCCCAACCAGTCTTCATATCTGTATCAATTTCCCAGTCACCGGTATTGATCATTGGTTCAATGGTTAAGACCATTCCTTCACGGAGACGAAGCCCACGACCAGCAATACCATAGTTAGGAACCATTGGTTCTTCGTGCATAGTTGGGCCAACACCATGACCAACCAAATCACGCACTACACCGTAACCACGACTTTCAGCGTATTCTTGAATGGCTGCACCAATATCACCGATACGATTTCCAACAACAGCTTGCTCAATACCCTTGTACATGGCTTCTTTGGTTACATCCATCAAGTTTTTGACTTCTTCGGACGGTGTACCAACAGCATAAGCCCAACAAGAGTCTGCAAGACCACCAGAGTAACTCTGGGTGTATTTTTTCATTTGCTCAACATTGTTGAAGTTTAATTTTGAGACATTCAAATCAGATTTGGCAATTGGACCTCCCAAAACCATATCAACCTTAAGCAAATCACCATCTTTCAAGATATAGTGACGAGGGAAAGCGTGAGCCACTTCATCATTAAGAGAGCAGCAGGTAGCATAAGGATAGTCCATCATGGCACCGTCAACTCCAATCTGAAGCGGAAGGAAATTTTCTTCCTTACAACGACGGCGAACGTATTCTTCAACTTCCCACATATCTACGCCTGGCTTAATCAAATCACGCAAGCCAATATGGATACTTGCTAGAAAATCACCGGCCTTATCCATAGCTTCAATTTCACGAGCTGATTTTAATGTTATCATTTTTTCTCCTAGTTTCTAATTAATTTTAACAGTCACATTTGCCTTTGAAACAATCTGATGACCATGATAAATATCGTAATCAATAATAGCTGATCGTCTAGTATGGTGGATAATGCGTGCTTGAATGCGCAGTATATCATCTATCTGAACAGCCTGCAAAAAGTAGATCAGCATTTGTTCGATGATGAGATTGCGCCCACTATTCACAACTAAATCTTGGGTCATATGGGTCAGAATTTCTGCCAAAACACCATTAGCCAAAACTCCGTTTTTCTCAAGCATAAAAGGTTCCACTGTAATCACTACTTCATCATGGTGATAAGAAAGTTTTTGACCAATCTGCTCAGAAAAAGTTGGTAGAGCCGAAACTTGAGAACGACTCATCTTCTCCATGACATCTCGTCTTGTCACAACTCCAAGCAAGGTTTGATTATTCCGAACAACCGGTACCATTTCAAAGTCTTCTGCGATCATCCGTTGACTCACATTAGCAATATTTGTTGATAATCCAACTAAAAATAGACTACGAGACATGACTTTATCAATTGTGGTACTTGGTGACTTATCACCCGCATCTCTCATAGTAACAACCCCAACAACGATCTGATGTTGATTGATAACAGGGAAACGACTGCTACGATTCTTACGAACTAAGTCCAAATAATCTTTAACGGTGTCGGTCTCTCTCAGAAAACCATACTCATGACTAGGGCGATAAAGTTTCTCAACTGTCAGAATATCAGTCTTGATTTGGACATTTGACAAGGCTTTATTGATCATGGTCGCGACAGTGAAAGTATCATGCTTGCTTCTCAGAACAGGAATCCCTTTTTGATTGGCCAGTTTAAGTACATCATCATGAACCTGAAATCCCCCTGTAACCAGAACTGCATTTTCATTTTCCAAGGCTAGCAACTGAATACGGGTTCGGTCTCCGACAATCAAGAGCCCCCCATCGTGAAGGTAAGACAAGATATTTTGTTCAGTCATGGCACCAATTGAAAACTTACTGAATTCTCTCTCTAAACCTTCTTGCCCAGCCAGAACCTCAGAAGAAGTCACTTCTGCAATTTCAGCAAAAGTTAATCTTTCAATCGCAACTTTCTGGGATTTGACGCGGATTGTTCCACTTCTAGGACGGGTCTCCACAATTCCACGGTTTTCAGCTTCCTTGATAGCGCGATAGGCCGTTCCATCACTGACTCCCAGATGGTTGGAAATACTACGAACACTCACCCTTTTACCTACTGGTAATTCCTCCAAATAGCTTAGAATTTCCTGATGCTTACTCATTGAATTCTCCTTTTACATACCGAAATTCAAGATAATCTCGCATTTTTCTTGTATAACGATCACTTCCCTTAAACTGACGGAACAAACTAAATCCAGACTTAAGAGCAACTCTTTGGCTAGCTTCATTTTCAAGGTGGGTAATGATAGATAATTGTTTTAAGCCAAATTCCTCAAAAGAAAGCTGACAAATTTTTCTAACAACCTCTGTCATAAATCCTTGCGACCAAGCATCTTTTCTCAAAAAATAGCCAAGCTCAGCTTCTTTTTTGATTTCATCTAACTTCTCAAATTTAATAGAACCAATCATTTGTTGATTTTTCTGGTCACAAATTGCCCACACTCCCAAAGGGGACTTCATAAAGTAATTTGCTAATGCATATTGACTTTCTTCCAGACTTGCCTGAGTTGGGAAAATAAATTGGAGATTTTCTGGATTCGAAGCTATCTCATGGAAGTCCTGACTATCACTAAAAAAGAAAGGACGCAAATACAAGCGATCCGTTTCAAAAAAAGAAAACATTGCTAATTTGGTCCAAATATTCATAAACACCTCTACGGTTTAATCCTCAACAAGTGTAATATCCGCTCCTAGATTACGTAATTTTTCAATAATATCAGAATAACCACGTAAGATAAACTCGATATTGGTAATTTCAGTTTTACCTTCAGCCATAAGCCCAGCAATGACTAGTGCAGCCCCAGCTCGTAGGTCAGTCGCTTTAACACTGGCCCCACGCAAATCACGTCCACCTGTGTACAAAATATGACCATTTGTTGTCGAAATGTCCGCATCCATCTTTGCTAGTTCAAAAACATGATTTACACGTTTTTCGTAAATCGTATCGACAATTGTACCACGACCATTCGTTCTTAATAAAAGAGGGGTAATCGGTTGTTGCAAATCAGTTGCAAAGCCTGGGTAAGGAGCTGTCTTAATATTGATTGCTTTCAAATTAGACTGCTCTTCGACAAAAATGCTGTCTTCAGATACAGTCATTCTCACTCCCATTTCTTCCAGCTTAGCAATAAATCCTTCTAGGTGTTCGTAAAGAACATTATTTATACGAATCCCCTTGCCAACTGCAGCAGCTAAAGAAATATATGTTCCAGCTTCGATACGGTCTGGAATCACCTGATGACGGGTTCCATGCAATCTTTCAACACCATCAATAATGATGATATTAGTTCCTGCACCGCGGATATGGGCTCCCATATTATTCAAGAGGGTAGCTACATCAATAATTTCAGGTTCACGGGCTGCATTTTCAATAATGGTACGACCATTCGCTTTAACCGCAGCAATCATCGTATTGATCGTTGCCCCTACACTAACCGTGTCCATGTAAATACTTGCACCATGAAGTCCTGTATCTTTAGCAGATAACTTCATGTTATCTCCCTCGTAGCCAACAGTGGCACCCATAGCTTCAAAAGCCTTAAGGTGTAGGTCAATCGGACGAGGACCAAGATCACATCCTCCCGGTAAACCAACTGTCGCTTCACCAAAACGGCCTAAGAGACTCCCATAAAAATAGTAAGATGCACGAAGACTGTTAATTTTACCATAAGGCATTGGAATATTTTGAACACCTCTTGGATCAATCTCCAAGACATCGTCATAACGCTTAACAGTAGCTCCCATCAATTCCATAATTTCGACAAGACTGGCTACATCCGAAATATCTGGAACACAATCCAAAGTCACCACATCATCAGCCAATATAATAGCTGGAATTAAGGCCACAACGCTATTTTTAGCACCACTAATAGTGATTTCACCTTGTAGTGGTAATCCACCATTGATAACAATTTTTCTCATTCTAAGTTTTCAATACTCTTTCAAGATTTCTAATAAGGTCTTTAAAATAAAGTATATCATAAATTTATCCTTTTTTCCATCCTTTTCAATTTTATTGGATAAATCAGAGTTGATGAGTTAGTCACTGATACTCAATAAAAATCAAAGNNTTGAAGAGATTTTCGAAGAGTATAATCTTTCTCGAATCGCTATTGCCCCTTTTTTGCCCCCTGAAATCGAGTAGGAGCTAAGACTACCCCCCTTATCTAAGTATCGGAATACGGCTGTTCAACTAAACTTTAGAAAGAACTTCTCCCCCTTCTCTCAGTTCACAGAAGCGTTTTATACATAGCGTCCTATATTTCATGAACAAGACGTTTTCAGGCTAGCATCCTATCAGACAATCTATTTTAAAGATAACCGTGACTCAGGATCACCTCTATCTGTCGTTTTCTCTTTATAGTGATAGACCTCACGGGATAAGTCATACATCTTTCCTCGTGTATACAAGATATGAGGACGTTAAAAGGTTACAGTGAAAATAGAAAATCCTAGTCCGAATTCAATTACTCTCGTGATTTACGCATATAGGTTACGACTACCTTTTTGGAATTTAGAGTTTTGAGCCCCCTTATCTACTATATACGCCTTACTATCACGTTCCTGTTCGTAGAGCCACGATTTCGCTATCCCTTCCTCTGACGATTCTTATTTCCAGCATCAGACTTGGGAATCGCTATTTGACTCGCCGATAACTTTGACATCAGATATACTATAATAAAGTGAAAAAAGAATTAAACAATTTAATTTTGAAATTCAAATCAATTGATAACAATATTTTAGAAGATATGCTGTGCTATTCCAGATTCAGTTTGCTATACATGCCCGTCGTACCACAAAATCCCGTGTCTGATCAGACACGGGATTTTTTTATCTTCTTTACTGAGATGAATTGTCTTTTTTAGTTCGTGCCAACCTCAAGGCACGATTTGGATTGAGACGATTAAACAGTTCTTCCAATTTCTTTTCATTCCAAACGTCTGCAGCGGAAACAAAGTTGCCATCCGCATCTCGGAAAGATATCGGTTTATCTCCCATATCAATCTCCTAGTCTACAAATTCAAACTCAAATTTACCAATGCGGACTAAATCCCCATCCTTAGCACCACGCGCACGAAGGGCTTCATCAACTCCCATACCACGAAGTTGGCGGGCAAATTTCATGACTGATTCGTCACGATCAAAGTTGGTCATATTAAAGAGTTTCATCAGTTTTTCACCAGAAAGTACCCATGTCGCATCGTCATCACGACTAATTTCAAAGGCTTTTTCTTCTTCGTCAAATCCATAGTAAGCTTCTTCTTCCATATCGGACTCGTCGTAGAGCAAGAATTCTGGTGTCTTGTCTAACAATTCAGCTGTAGCATCTAAAAGTGTTGCCAGACCTTGCTTGGTCAATCCAGAAATTGGGAAGATAGCTGGTAACTCTTCAAATTCATCATAATTTTCAGCCAATTTTTTCTTAAAGTCTTCAAGATTTTCCTGACTCTCAGGCATGTCCATCTTATTAGCTACAATAATCTGTGGACGCTCCATGAGGCGAAGATTGTAAGACTCCAGCTCTTTATTGATAGCTAGGTAATCCTCATATGGATCACGGCCTTCGCTAGCTGACATATCAATGATATGGAGGATGACACGTGTACGCTCAATGTGGCGGAGGAACTGGGTTCCCAAACCAACACCTTGACTAGCCCCTTCAATCAAACCTGGTAAATCGGCTACTGCAAAGGATTCACCTGATTGGGTACGAACCATACCAAGATTTGGTACAATGGTCGTAAAGTGGTAGGCTCCAATTTTAGGTTTAGCTGAGGTAATAACACTTAAAAGTGTTGATTTCCCAACAGATGGGAATCCTACTAAACCGACATCTGCCAAGATTTTTAGTTCCAATTGTAACTCACGTTCCTGACCTGGTTCTCCGTTTTCAGAGATTTCCGGTGCAGGATTTTTTGGTGTCGCAAAGCGGATGTTTCCACGTCCACCACGACCACCGTGGGCTACAATAAATTCTTGACCATGTTCAATCAAATCTGTCAAAACCTTGCCAGTCTCTGCATCACGAACAGTCGTACCTTGTGGAACACGAACTCTGAGATCCTCTGCACCACGACCATGCATCCCTTTGGTCATTCCTTTCTCACCAGAATCAGCCTTGAAATGGCGATTATAGCGGAAATCCATGAGGGTACGTAGACCTTCATCTACAACGAAGACGACATTGCCTCCACGACCACCATCACCACCCCAAGGACCACCATTAGGGACATATTTTTCACGGCGAAAGGCAACCATACCATCGCCACCATTACCAGCCTTGACCTTAATCTTGGCTGTATCTAAAAACATACTCATTATTTCTTCTCACTTTAAAAAAGGGCTGGGAAATCCCAGTCACTAAATTTTCTTGAATCTATTTTATAGATTACTGAGGGCACCAATTGCAGTTGCAAAAATTCCCAATAAACTTGCTACTAGCATGATAATCACGATAAACAAGGTTATTTTCTCAAACATCGTTTTTTTACGATTTCCATTATCTCCAAATGCCATTTTTCTCTCCTTCGTTACATTCTATTTTCTATTATCTTAGCATGAATTGAGCTAGTTTTCAATAGTCACTTGCTACTGGTGCGATAATCCATAAAATGATATAAGCTACAATTCCCGCTCCGTAACAGCAAGCAAGAACACCCCATATTACACGAACAATAGTCGGATCCATATCAAAATAATGGGCTACCCCAGCACAAACACCAGCAATTTTTTGATCACTACCACTTCTCATCAATTGTTTTTTCATAGCTATTCCTCTTTCTATTCTTCATGGTCTTTCCAATAATCTCTGATGCTGATTAACTGTGTTTTTGAAGCCTTCAGCATGCGTCTAGAGCCTTTTACCGGTACAGCGACTACCTTTTGCGGAAGATACAAAACTGTTTTAAAAATACGCTGACTGACCGTATCATCTTTTGCTAAATCTTTCTGGAAATTATTTGAAATAATAGCATCAAGATAAAACTCATGCACCCGTTTCCCAAAGTTCTCAGCCGAAATCTCGTACAATTTTTCTGATAAGGTATGCTCATTCATGTCTGGTGTTGCAATCAAGGCCTCTAAAATAGCACCAGCCAAATCATGTTCTCCATAGTACAAGATTCCAAACATCTTGTCATTGATGAGATTGTCCAGATAAGGATTTCCATGAGCAATGACAGGCGTCCCACTAGCTAAGCTTTCCAAGTAGGTCAAGCCTTGGGTTTCACTTGTCGATGCCGAGATGAAGAAATCTGCCGCCTTATAATAAAGAGCCGTCTCACTAGGAGCAATCATACCTGTAAAGATAACGAAGTCTTGAATCTCTAGTTTCTGGGCTTGCTCTTTGAGGTCATCCAGATAAGGCCCATCCCCAGCAACTACCAGTTTCACCTTGTCTTCCTCTCTCAGAACTTCTGCAAAGGCTGCTAATACTGCTTGAATATTTTTTTCATAGGAAATTCTGGAAAGACTAAGCAACATCTTTTCATCATCTTGAATCCCTAATTTACTACGCAGTTCTTTCAAATTTTCCTGCTTGATTTCCGGACGCTCAAACTTGGCTAATTCAATTCCAGTTGGAATGACCCGTTTTTCAACCTTGACCTTATAGTCAGATAGCAAGTCACGGACAATCTCACTCGGGCAAATCACCCCATCCACATCATGTAAAAAACCTCTAACCAAATACTTGACCATACTAGGACGAATCAACATCCCCTTGGCAATATAATGCACATAGTCTTCGTACTGGGTGTGATAGGTATGGATGACTGGAATCTTCAATTCACGCGCAATCCAAATCCCCAACAAGCCAAGAGAAAATTCTGTCTGAGTATGGATGATATCCAGCTGATACTGTTTAGCAATTTCCAGTGCTTTGCTGAATCCTCGATAGGCAAAGCGGCGATCCTTAAAAGCAAAGAAAGGAACACTTGGAATGCGGATAATTTGCCAATCTTCATAACGATTGACATCCTTATCTGTTGTCGTAAAGATAAAAACAGCATGTCCCTGCTTTTCAAGTTCGGTTTTCAAGGTTCGAATACTGGTCGCAACACCTGAAACCTGAGGAAAATAGGTATCTGTAAATAAACCAATTCGCATAGATTACCTCACTTTTTACTTTCTCCCTAAAGCGGCTTGTTTTTCATAAAAGTCCAACCAGATTTGCAACAGATGCTCTTCAGAATACTCTCTAGAAATATTCTTAGCCTTTTCTTTGAGGTCTTTTAAGGCAGCAGGATTTGCTTGATATTCCAGAATAGCCACTTTCATCTCTTCTCTATCTGCTGTCGCCCGATAATTTCCCTCCAAAATCACCTTATAAAGATCCAAATCACGCAACATAATAGGAGCTTCACAACTAGCAGCCTCTAAAATAGTCATCGGGAAGAGCTCATTGTAACTAGGCAACAAGAAAAGGTCCGCTAGGGCATACAATTCGCGCATCCGCTCTGGCGATACAATACCTGGAAAAATCAAATTTTTAGGGGGATTCTCCATGATTTTCTTGTAGCGTTCATAACCATCTGTCATACCACCAAAAGAGAAACCACCCGCCCAGATAAAGGTAATCTGAGGCAATTCCTCAACCAGACGGATAAAGTCATCAATCCCTTTACGTTTCTGAACTTGACCAGCACCTACTACGATAAACTGATTGTCACTAAGACCTAGCTCTGTTCGCAGTCTGACTACCTCTTCTTGTGGAAGGGGATGCCATTTTTCCTTATTGACAAAGTTAGGAATATAGGTCACTTTTTCACGTGGAATACCAGCTGCCACCAAATCCTCGATAAACATCGGATTTACCACAACCAAGTGCTCCATCCGGTTGTAAAAAGAAAATACATAGCGTTTCACAATTCCCTTTAAGAAAAATGGAATTTTCAAACTTCCCTCAAGTGTATCAGGTAAGAAATGCACATATCCAATTTTCCTCCCTGATCGTTTCTTTTGGAATGTTGATAAATAATAGGGGAAATCAATGGTATGAAAGTGAGTCACATCTGCCTCGATTGGAAGATTTTCTGTAACAATCAATTGGTCCTTGGCATCACGGTGAAGAAGACGAACTAATTCACGGTAAGCACCTGAAACTCCTTGTCCTGCTACTTTCTCACTTGAACTCAACATATTGATGCGTAATTTCTTTTTTTCCATAGCTACTATTATATCATTTTCTTTGAATAAAATCAGCAAAAGAAAGGAGAGACTAAAGGAAAAGAGGGGAAATTTCCTCGCTTTTCCAAGGGTCTCTCACATGCTTTTATATGTTTACTTAATGCCTAGGGCAATGCGTGCATAGCGACTCATTTTTTCAACTGTCCAGGCTGGATACCAAACTAACTTAACCTCAGTATCCGTTACTTCTGGAACCTCTGTCATAGCATCATAAATCTGGTCCGTCAAAAGATCAGCTAGGGGACAACCCATGGTTGTCAAAGTCATATCAATCTCTGTTTGCCCTGTGTCGCCGTCAAAACGAATCTCATAAATCAAACCAAGATTGACAATATCGATTCCCAACTCAGGGTCAATAACTTCTTCCAAGGCTGATAAAATTCGTGTTTTGATGTTATCAATTTGCTCTTCTGTATAAGCCATATTCATCCTCACTCTTAGTCTTCAATAAAATCACGAAGCGGTTTACTACGACTTGGTTGGCGTAGTTTTCTCAAAGCCTTTGCTTCAATCTGACGGATACGCTCACGGGTTACGTTAAATACTTTACCCACATCTTCAAGGGTACGCATTTTTCCATCATCTAATCCAAAACGTAGACGCAAAACGTTTTCTTCACGGTCTGTAAGAGTATCCAAGACTTCATCCAACTGCTCACGCAAGACGATACGAGTCGTATAATCCACTGGATTTTCAATCACTTCATCTTCGATAAAGTCCCCAAGGTGGCTATCATCCTCTTCACCGATAGGAGTTTCAAGGGATACCGGTTCTTGAGCAATCTTCAAGATTTCACGAACCTTATCAGGTGTCATATCCATACGTTCAGCGATTTGCTCAGGTGTTGGATCTTGTCCCAATTCTTGAAGAAGATTACGCTGTTCACGAACCAATTTATTGATGGTTTCAACCATGTGGACTGGGATACGGATGGTACGAGCTTGGTCCGCAATGGCACGAGTGATAGCTTGACGAATCCACCAAGTTGCGTAAGTTGAGAACTTAAATCCTTTAGAATAATCAAACTTGTCAACCGCCTTCATCAAGCCCATGTTCCCTTCTTGAATCAAGTCAAGGAACTGCATACCTCGGCCGACATAGCGTTTAGCAATAGAAACAACCAAACGAAGGTTGGCCTCCGCAAGGCGCTGTTTAGCTTCGATGTCACCCGCTTCAACAGCCAGCGCCAATTCTTTTTCCTCTTCATTGGTCAAGAGAGGAACGACCCCGATTTCTTTCAAGTACATACGAACAGGGTCATTGACCTTAGCCGAAGTTGACCCAATCAAGTCCTCATCACTGAGTTCTGGTTCTTCTTCATTGCTAAGAACACGCGCACTCGGATTTCCTTCGTTATCTGTGATAGAAATCCCTGCATCCTGAATTCGTTGCAAGAGATCTTCAATCCCATCAGCATCCAAGGTAAAAGGAACGACAAGACTAGCATTGATTTCATCATCAGTTGCTGTCCCTTTTTGCTTATGATTACGGATAAATTCTGCTACTTGTACGTCAAATGTTGTTACTTCTTTTTGTTTTGTTGCCATTATTACTCCATTCTTCTCTTTTGGGAAATTAAACGTTCCAATTCTTCTAGGGCTGTGTCTGTATCTCCTACATGGCTAGCTTCCTGCACCTTCTTTTTGATTCTCATATTGTCCTGATTCAAGAGAGCCTTGTTACGAGTCATTTCTACTTCACTAAGTTCCTGCGGTGACATCTCAGCAGGTAAATCCTGAGCTAAAACCTGATACCAAGCTCTTTCAACTTCATCTGTCTGTTCTGCTAAAACTTCCGGAGGAAGATTGCCATACTGACCAAGCAAGTCATATAAGACCTGAAATTCAGGTGTATCAAATGTAAAATCTTCTCGTAAACGGTAATCGTTCAAAACAAGAGGGGATTCCATCATCCGATAGAGTAGATGGGCTTCTGCTCTCATAATAGCTGATAACTGCTTGGTGACAGGCATAGTGATTTGCGTCGGTCTGGAAATCCCTTCCATGCGATTCTGCCTTTGCGCCTGACGACTCTCATTAACAATCTGCTCAATCTGGGCATAATCAAAAGATGCCAGACTGTCAGCTAAAATATGAATATAGCTGTTTTGAGCAGTGATAGACTTTTCTTGAACAATCAAGGGAGCTATTTTTTCAATAAACTCAATCTGGGCCTGCAGATTTTCACTATTTTCAGGTTTGTACTGGTGAATGTAAAACTCAATCGGACTAATACGAGTTTTCGTTAATAGATAGGCCAAGTCTTCCGGACCATTTTTTTGTAGATACTCATCTGGATCCAAGTTATCAGGCATGCTGACGATTTGCACAGGCATATCACCAATTTCATCCAGTGCTTTCAATGTCGCAGCTTGCCCAGCCTTATCGCCATCGTAAACAAGAACCAACTTCTTGGTTAGCCTTTTCAGATGTTCAACATGCTCACGACTTAAAGCTGTTCCCATAGATGCGACAGCATTTTCGATTCCAGCCCGATAGGCTGCAATGACATCCATGAATCCTTCCATCAGGTAAATCTCACTGGTTTTACCAGAAGATTTTTTTGCCCTATCCATATGATATAATTCGTAACTTTTGTTAAAAATTGCAGTCGATCGGCTATTTTTATATTTAGAAGTTTGTGAATCCGTTTTCTGCCAGATACGACCTGAGAAGGCAAGCACCTTTCCTCGGTCATTTGTCAGGGGAAACATAATCCGATTGTGAAAGGTGTCTACAAATTGATTAGCATCTGAGAGGTAAAATAGTCCCGAATCCAGGAAATCCTCTTCACGATACTGACCAGCCAAACGTTGATAGAGATAGTTGCGTTCTGGAGGTGCTAAACCAATCCGAAAATGCTTGAGCACTTCATCTGTCAAACCGCGCTGATAAAGGTAATTTCTGGCCTCTTCCCCCATGGTCGTTGTCATGAGAATAGCGTGATAAAATTTGGCTGCATCTTCGTGCATATCATAAAGAGCTTGGTGAGGCGAAACTGGCTTTTGTTCACTATAAAGCGGTTTTTCAACCTCTATCCCGACACGCTGACCTAAGATTTGGACAGCCTCCATAAAGGGAACCCCTTGGTACTCCTCGATGAACTTAAAGACATCACCCGAGCGACCACAACCAAAACAGTGGTAAAACTGCTTGTCCTCTACAACGTTGAAAGAAGGTGTTTTTTCACCATGAAAAGGACAGAGCCCTAGATAGTTCCGTCCTGCCTTTTGTAAAGAAATCACATCTCCTATGACTTCCACAATGTTGGCATTGTTTTTGATTTCCTCAATGACTTGTTTGTCAACCATACACAATACCTCCATGTTATCATAGTTTACTTTATATAGTATACTTTATTTCAGAAAAAAAGTAAACCATTTCACTCATTTTCCCTACTTTATTCAAAGAGTTGATAATAATCAGAGATTTTCATTTTTGCTTTTTCTTCTTGCTTCAAATCTTGGATAATTCGTCCTTCTTTCATGACAATTAAACGATTTCCATATTTGAGAGCATCTTCCATATGGTGAGTAATCATAAGAGCTGTCAGCTGGTCTTTCTTGACAAATTCATCTGTCAATTCCATGAGGGCAACACTGGTCTTTGGATCAAGGGCTGCAGTATGCTCGTCTAACAAGAGTAATTCAGGTCGCTTCAAGGTTGCCATCAAGAGACTCAAGGCTTGTCTTTGACCACCTGATAAAAACTCAATCGGTGTATTCAAATGTTTCTCAAGACCGTTTCCCACTTTTTCAATAGTTGCCTGAAACTCATCCTTATAACTAGTCAAGCGTCGTGGTAACAATCCACGCTTTTCACCACGAAACTTGGCAATCAAGAGATTCTCTGCCACTGTCATACGAGGAGCTGTCCCCATCTTGGGATCTTGGAAGACTCGAGACAGATACTTAGCCCGCTTCTCTGGTGAAAACTTGGTAACATCCTCACCTAAAATACGGATGGTTCCGCTGGTTAGTGACAGGGTTCCTGCAATAGTGTTAAAGAGGGTTGATTTCCCAGCACCATTTCCACCTAAAATCGTGATAAAATCCTGTTCAAAAATTTCTAAGGAAACATCATTTAAAATAATCTTTTCTTCATCAAAGCCATTTTTAACGACTTTGGTTGCATTTTTTAATTCTACAATTGCTGTCATTTGCTTAATTTGGCTCCTTTCAAGATTGTTTGTTTAAATGTTGGAATCATGAGGCAGACTGCTAAAATCACGGCGCTGTACAAACGAAGGTAACTTGTATTAAAGCCAAGCGCAATAACTGCCCACACTAAGAATTGATAAGCGATGGAACCGACAACGATGGTAACCAGACGTTCTGCCAAGCTCAAACTCTTGAAAATAACTTCCCCAATAATCAAACTTGCAAGCCCCACAACGATAACCCCGATTCCTCGAGATACATCAGCATAGCCTTCTTGCTGAGCAATGAGGGCACCTGCAAGGGCAATCACACCATTTGATAAAACCAAGCCCATAAGCTCCATGCGCCCAGTATGAATCCCGAAACTTCTAGCCATATCAGGATTGTCACCTGTAGCAATATAGGCTTGTCCTAGTTTGGTATCCAAGAAAAAGAGCATGAGAGCAATAACAAGACTGACAAAGATAAGACCTGTCAAGAGTTGGTTCAAATCTGAATCAAAAGGCAAAACATCCTGGATTTGCTTGGTTCCAAGTAAGCCTAAATTTGCACGTCCCATAATCAAGAGCATGATAGAATGACAGGAAGTCATCACCAAAATCCCTGATAACAAGGTGGGGATCTTCCCTTTTGTATAAAGAAGTCCTGCTGCCATACCAGCCAAACAACCTGCTCCTACAGCAACAAGTGTCGCTAAAAAAGGGTTCACGCCTTTGGTTATCAGAGTGACAGCAACAGCTCCGCCAAGAGGGAAGGAACCTTCTGTTGTCATATCTGGAAAGTTCAAAATCCTAAATGTCATAAAGATTCCCAGACCTAGAATAGCCCAGACAAATCCTTGAGAAATAATGGAAACAATCATATTTTATTTAATCCTTTCTATATTCATCTTTTTAAAAAATGGGAAGAGTTTCCTCCTCCCTACCTTATTTATTCGATGACTTGTCCTGCTTCTTTGAGAACAGACTCAGGAATCGTAATACCTAGTTCTTGTGCTATTTTTTTATTGATGACTGACTTACCAGTTGAAAAGACATTGACTGGGGTATCGGCTGGTTTTGCACCTTTCAAGACTTGCGCAATCATTTTTCCAGTTGCCACACCAAGGTCATGTTGGTCAACTACAACTGATGCCAAACCACCTACTTCTACCATAGCTGTCGCACTTGGATAAATCGGTTTCTTAGAACTTTGATTGCTAGAGACAACCGTTGGAAATCCTGATGCAATGGTGTTATCAATTGGAACCCAAATAGCATCTACCTTGCTAGTCATAACAGTGACAGTTGAGGCAATTTCATTTGTTGAAGGAACTGCAAATGTTTCCACTGTCAGACCTGCTTTTTCAGCATAAGCCTTAAATTCTTCGACCTGTGTTTTTGAATTGTCTTCGCTACTTGAGTAAAGAGCTCCGATTGTTTTCACATTCGGTGTCAGAGCTTTGATGAGTTCAACTTGTTGTTGAGCTGGATTGTGGTCAGATACCCCTGTAACGTTGCCACCTGGTCTTTTCAAATCTTTAACCAAGTTAGCACCAATTGGGTCTGTAATAGCGGCCATGATAACAGGTAGGTCTTTTGTGGCACTAGCCAAACCTTGGGCTGCTGGTGTTGCGATACCAACCACAAGGTCATTCCCATTTGCAACCAATTGTTTACTCATTGTCGCAACCTTACTTTGGTCACCTTCTGAGTTCATAAAATCGATTTTAACTTGATCATCTTTATATCCTTCTTCTGCAAGTCCATCTTGGATCCCTTTATAAATCAAGTCAAGGGATGGATGGCTCACAAATTGAAGCACACCAATCTTGGCTATTTTCTTCTCATCCTTATTATTCTGAGCTTCTGATTTATTCATTGAAGAATAAATTAAGCTTCCTGCTACTAAGACTGCTAATGCAGCGATAATTCCAATTAAACGTTTATTTTTCATTCTATTTCCCCTTTTATTCCTTTAAAATACTTCACTTATCTAATACTCTTCGAAAATCTCTTCAAACCACGTCAGCGTCGCCTTACCGTAGATATATGATACTGACTCTGTCAGTTCTATCCACAACCTNNCGGCTAGCTTCCTAGTTTGCTTTTTGATTTTCATTGAGTATAAACAAGCGACGCCATCGTTTTCTTTCCATACTAACCTCCATCAAAAAAGTCCTCACACAAAAAACTTGTGTGAGGACGTCGATGCGCGGTACCACCTCAATTATAGGGAATTTCCCTATCGCTCTGTCTCGCAATAACGAGATGCACTGTAAGGTGTGCTCACCGAATTTTTATGATTTCAAATTCTAAATAACATTCAGCCCAATTTTCATCATCATCACTTATCTGTTTTCAGCTACCACAGACTCTCTAAAAAGTTTATTATGATTACTTTTCTGAATGTTTAAATTATATCATTTTTCAACTACTTGTCAAGACTCTTTTAGCATTTTTTTGAAAGATTCAAAAACTTCCCCTATAGAAAAGAGGAAGTTTGATAGGTATCAGCCTGAATTACGCAATCCGGTCGCAATTCCGTTGATGGTGATATGAATCAATCGTTCTTGATCACTGGACAATTCTCCACGGCGTTGGCGTTTAATCAACTCCAACTGAATATAGTTGAGAATATTAAAGTAAGGCATACGGTAATCCAGACTAGCTTTTAGATATGGATTGTCAGCTAAGAGTTCGTCATGTCCTTCAATAGCCAGGATAACATTCTTAGTAACTTGCCATTCATTTAAAATAGTCTCATAGATGGCCTTAACTTGCTCGTCTTCACAAAGTTTAGCATATTCAAAAGCAATATTCATATTTGATTTTGACAAAACCATATCAACATTTGAAAGAAGCGATTGGAAGAAAGGCCAATTTTGGTACATATCTCGTAAAATAGCAATATTCTCTGGATTTTTATCGATAAATTCCTTGAAGCTTGAACCAACCCCGTACCATCCAGGGAACATAACACGACTCTGTGACCATGAGAATACCCAAGGGATGGCACGCAAACCACCGATTTCAGTAATCGTCTTACGAGCTGCTGGACGAGAACCAATATTAAAGCTTGAAATAGCCTTGATTGGACTTGACTCAAAGAAATAGTCATAAAAATGCTCATTACCAAAGACCAAATCACGGTAGATATCGTAACTACGGTCCACTACTTGATCCATAATGGCTTCATAACGATTTGAGGTATTGGTATCGCTCTTCTTCTGAGTAATCATACGGTTAATGGCTGCAGATACTAGCATTTCAAGGTTATAGTAGGCAGCATCTTTGTTACCGTATTTATTGCCAATTACTTCTCCTTGCTCCGTCAAGCGGATACGATCCTTGATAGACTTGAGTGGTTGAGAGGTGATAGCCTCATAGGTTGGCCCACCACCACGACCGACAGTCCCACCACGGCCATGGAAGAAGGTAACCTTAACGCCAAATTCATCTCCAATAGCAGTCAATTGTTGTTGAGCCTTGTAAAGGGTCCAACATGATGATAAGTAACCGCCATCTTTATTACTATCAGAGTAACCAAGCATGATTTCTTGGTAGTTATTGCGTGAAGCAATCCATTTTTTGGCAAGGCTAAGAGAAAGATATTTTCTCATTGTTTCCTCTGAATGATCCAAGTCTTCAATTGTTTCAAAAAGGGGAACAATCTGAACACGCGCCCTTTCCGTATCCACCAGTCCTACTTCTTTTAATAGGACAGCTAATTCTAGCATATCAGAAAGGCTGGTAGCATGCGAAATGATGGTTTGGCGGATGACATCATCTCCCAACTTATCTTTCAAAACACGAGCCGTCTTAAAAATAGCTAGTTCTTTTGCTAATAATTCTGATTTTTCTGCGTGAGTCGCAGAAAGAATTCGGGGATCTTCTTCTAATTCTTTCAAGAGAAGGTCACACTTTTCTTCTTCGCTCAACTCGCTATAACGAGAATGAATTCCTGCTGATTTCAAGAGTTCTGCCACACAGGCTTCATAGACGCTAGAGTCTTGTCGCATATCAATTGATGCTAGGTAAAAACCAAATATCTCTACTGCCTGCAATAATTCCACAAAATCACCTGAAATCAAGGACTCGCCCTTATTTTCTAGTAGAGAATCTCGAATGGCAATCAAATCCTTGTAGAAATCATTGGCGGTTTCATAACGATTCCCAACTTCCTTATCCTCAATCAGATAGGTTTTTGTTGCTTGAATTTTTGATTGAATATCAAACAAGGCACGACGGTAAAGCTCTTTTTCGCGGTAAATCGAGTTATCCTTGGATTGACGAGCCATTTCTCTGACTTGCTTACTGACGTTGACAATGCTAGTTGAAAGAGAAAATTCACGATAAAGTTGGTAAATCTTTTCATCATAGTAGTTCATGATGACTTCACACTGAGTGAGTGCAGACTGCTTCAAGGTCTCTGCTGTAACAAATGGATTTCCATCACGGTCACCACCTATCCACATACCCATGGTGATTGGCTTAGCCTGTTTTAAATTCAACCCATGCGCTTGCGCTAAGCGCTTATACTCCGTCGTCAAATGAGGTACAGCTTTCAAAAAGGAGCTGTTGTAGTATTCCATAGCATTCGTGATTTCGTTAGTCACTTTTAATTTTTTCTCACGAATCATGTCTGTCTGCATGATAATTTCGATGTAACGGCGCAAATCATTGTGCCATTTTTCTTTATTGATCAACCCCAACTTAACATCACGGTATTTACGCAAAAGACTATGAATATGATTTGTTAAATCCAACATACTTTTGCGTTGCACTTGTGTTGGATGGGCTGTCAAAACAGGGACAACATTTAAGTGTTCAAGAATTTCAACGGCATTTTCTTTTTCAGCAACCATTTTGATCGTTGTAGATAATTTACCTAAATAGTCCTGATCAATATTATTTTGATGATTGATTTCATAAGCTAAATCCACATCCTCTGAAATATTAATCAAAAGAGGTAAGATTGAAAAATAGCGTGAAATATAGACCATTTCATCATTTGATAAGCTAGTCACTAGACGGTTTAGACCTTGATAATCTTCCTGCGTTGATAATTCTTTCAACTGCATGATTTTTTCAAAGGTCTCTGGGGCAAGCATGTTTTTAGTGATATCTTCCAGCAATTCTGTTAGAATCAAGACTTCTTCTTGCACAACACTTTTATTACTATAATTTTCTAATTTTTGAAGAGACATAGACTATCCTTTCTTTATTCTACTTCACAGAAGGTTCATTGGTTGATTTTCCAATTCTCGGTACAACTTAGCGCGTTTTTCACTGGCATCAATATTTAAGACAAAGGCCACTGCCACTGACAAGACTAGAAGACTATTTCCACCCTGGGATAGGAAGGGAAAGGTTACTCCTGTAGATGGAATCAAGCCCGAAATCCCTCCGATATTGACAAATACCTGAACCAACATCATCCCTCCGACACCGAGTGCAACCATGGCATTGAAAGGATTCTCCGCTCGGATACCGACCAAGATAATCCGCAAAATCATGAAAAACAAGAGAGCTAAAATAAGACTGGCACCAACAAAGCCAAATTCTTCAATCACGATAGAAAAGACAAAGTCTGTATGAGCTTCTGGTAAATAACCTCGTTTTTCAATCGAGTTTCCAAGACCTAGACCAAACCAACCGCCATTGACCATGGCAAAATAAGAATTAGATAACTGGTGACCTGCATCAGCACGATCGGCAAAAGGATTAAAAAAGGCACTAAAGCGCTTGGCCACATAGCCAAATACTGGAATTTTTGAAAAGGTCTCAACACCGATTAGGCTGATAGTGGTCAAGACAAAGACAGAAGCGGCAGATACGAGCACCAGAATGGTTGAAAACCAGCGATAAGCGATTCCACTAACTGTATACATAATCAAGGAAACCAAGACTAAAATAGTCGCATTCCCTAAATCAGGGAAAATTCCCAAACTTCCAATCAGAACTAGGAGAACGAATCGCCAATCATTAAAAGCACGGGGAAGCCATTGATTTTGAGTCAAAACTTGAAAATCATAAATAGCTATTTCTTCTTGCTGTTTGGAGAATCGGTGAGCCAAATACCAAATAATAATGATTTTTAAGTACTCAGCTGGCTGAATAGTTACTCCTGCAACTGAAATCCAACCGTATGCCCCGTTTACGGAAATACCAATAAAACGAGCCAAGAACAATAAAAGCATTTCTATCAATATAACTAAAATGATTAGTCGCTCATTTCTCAAAAAATCTAGTCTCAATTTATAAATTAAGGCAATCAGTATCAAACTAACAATCCAAAAGATTCCTTGGTTTCGAACCAATTGCAAGGCGCTCTTGCCTTCTTCAATTAAAATAGCGCTAGTGGTCGAATAGACCACAATCAAGCCCAAAATAGATAAAAGCAAGTAGGGAATCAAGATGGAATAATTTAATAAGTGCCTCTTACTAATCTTCATAGTATCACCACTCTACTAGGATACAGACAAATCTGTTCCAAATTCCGTTTTATTTTCTAGTTTTGATTGCTATTATACCATTTTTTCAGAAAGAAAAAAACTCTTACCTTACAATCCTTCGAATTTTACTGTTTTTACAGAATTAAGGCAGAATTTGAAATCGTAAAACCATTTTGAATAAGAGTTGCTTCAATCCATTGACTCCGACGAATTAAGTTGCTTTCGTGAATGACAAAATCAGCCGCAATTTGTTCATAAGTGCGCTATTCTCGCATGTATTGAATAGTTACCTTGAGGAGATCGTCTAGGCTTAATTTGAGTTTTCGTACACCTTTTGCGCGTTTACGTTGATAAGCTGTTTTTAACACAGATAACATCTCTTCAAAAGTCGTGCGCTGAACACCTACAAGTCTCTTAAAACGGCTATCGCTTAATTGTTTACTTGCTTCATCATTCATAGTTTTATTGTATTGTATTTTTGTTTCGCAGAAAGTCTATCATCCCTTTCGTTCCAAGGTTTTTACGCTTTTAGCAACAAAGCTACACATTCGACGTACAAGGTAGTCTAAACTTACCTTATAAAAATCTGCAAGTTTGATAAGGTCATCTATAGAGATTAATCTGGTACCTGATTCCATTTTAGAATAAGCTGATCTTGTGCAATTTAAGACTATTTTTGCAACATATTCTTGTGTCAAATCAGTATCCTCACGTAAATCTCTAATCCTTTTCAACATCTAATGTCTCCTAAAATAAGTATAGTATAGTTGATTTCTTATTTTAGGAAATATGACAAATTGGCACACGAAAGTCTTTTATACATACTTATTAGGAAAGTGTTTACTCTATATGTATCTCTTTTTCCTTGTTAGATTTCATATTTTTTGATTTCTTGTAGTTCTTTATTGTACGATTAAACATTTCAAATGTATTTACAGCTTCTCTATGTTGCTCCTTCAGTTTTTCAATTCTTCCTTTATAGAAATATAAGTTCTTCTCTATTATATCTACTGAAATTTTTCCTTGAATACTATTTTCTAAATTTCCATAACTATTTCTCGCATCATTCAACAATACTTCTTCTAAATTAGTTAAATCATCAATTTTATTTTGGACTTGTTCAATCAAATTCTCTAGATATGATATTTGGGCAATGAAATCATGTGTTATATCTTCAAAATCATTCGGACTATTTTCCGCAGATATAAGAAAATCTAATTGTTCTATTTTTTCTTTAATTTTGCTAAGAGGAATTCTTCTATACATATACTGTGGTTCATACTGAAGATTAAATTGTCTAATCAAAGTTTTACCTTTCATAAAGCGATTTTTTTCTGCTGAATCTTTATGGTATACATAGTAAGAACTAGTTTCTCTGAGAAATACTTTAACTTTTTCTTCTTCCATATTGATTTGAATATTTGGTACAAAAATAAGTCCTTCTTGTCGGATGCCGAACTGTACCTTAATGTACATTCCATCGTCTACTACTTCTTCTATTTGATTAAGATTCAACTCTACCTCAAACTCATGAACTGCATCCGTATTTCTCTTGAAATCTTGATAGGATTTCCATACCACCTCTTCTGTCGGCAACTCTTTTTCTTTAATTAGCTTTTCCTTATTGTAAAGTTCAACTAAATTTTTATTATCTAAGACAACAGTTTCATTTTTGTTATTAAAATAGTCTTGAAAATAACTAACACTATACCGATTCGTTTTTACCAATTCCTGCTCTGAAATCTTAATCTCATCAAATTCAAATTGAACATGTTTTTCTTTCGGTATTATTTTTAATCCAAAAAATTCTGCTCGTTGAATCAATTAATTCATATTCTTCATTTTCGGAAGTAAAAATTCTAAGATGTTTATGATTTCCCTTTGAACAAACTTTTTCTTAAAATAAGTTTCATTATAAGGTTGTTTTCTACTCAATTTACTATCACGTACGACTTGTTTCATATTTGAATCAGTCATAAAAAAAGTAACATGCTTGTGTCTAAAATCAATTTTTAAATGTAAAGCTTTTGCTTTATTCTTGAAATCTTCAAAATTTTTCGAGTTCTCGATTAGAAAATATACTCGTTGTTTTATTTCATATTTGTAATTTGTTTTGCGATAAACTTCATACTGACGATGCGAATAACGATTTTCTATAATTTTTGCCCCTGCAATTTTTGAAAGACGATCAGAAACCATTCGTAGATTATGTTCTGCCTTATAATCCCATAGAAACTTTTTATCAGAATTCTGATCAATTGAATTTAGGATGATGTGATTGTGGATATGATCTTTATCGACATGAGTTGCTACAATAAAACGAAATCTACCTCCTGTCAACTCTTTAACTGTCTCCTGACCAATCCGATTGATTTGTTCAGGAGTGAGGTGGTCATCTGGAAAAAAGGACTGAATGATGTGATGAGAATGAATTTTTCGTTGTTTTACTTCTTGCCTATCATGACGAAATTCATAAAGAATATCATTACTTAAAAAATTATCATTGTACATCTTCACTAGTTCTTTATAACTAGGAAAATCTAAATAATTTCTCATACCAAAATCTGAAACTAGTGTTAGATTTTTTGTTTTACTTGGATTCAAAATATATTTGATTAGTTTACTACGATAATTTTTTCCATGAATCGCAAAGTGTTTAGTGATGACCATAAAATTTCCTCAATTTTTCAGATTGAATAAGAAAATCTTTCTCCACTTCTACTATTAACTCTTCTATACCTTTTCTCAACTCATTTAATTCAACTTCCGTTATTAAATTCGAATAATTTATGCTTCTGGCTATTTGATTAATATTATTTCCGATTCGTTTTAATTCAAAAATCAAATCTTGATAACTATTTGTATCAATGGTGATAAAATTCATACCAGGATCTAGTAGAGTTCGTCTAGCATATTCTGAGAATGATAAGCAGTTGCTTTTTGAGATATTTTCATTCAATTTGACTAATTCTAGGTCAGATAAAAAGACTTTTTTTAAATTTGTTCTATATCGGTGCTCCACTAAACTACCTCATGTATTTGTTACGAAAATCTTCACTAAAAGGACTTGTTTTTTCTACCTCGTTAATTAATTCCTGAATACAAGTTAACAAAATAGAAACATGTTCTTGAGTAACCTGATGATTTATTTTAGCAATTATGAATACTTCATGAACATCACGGCTAATTTGTTCCAACTTTTGTTTTTTCCAAAGGTTGAACCATTTTTCCATCTGTTTTTGTCCATCAGACAATAGTAAGCTTTTACGAAGAAAATCAGAAAAATTATCCTCTCCTTTCTCTCTCATTAAATCTAGTATTTGTTTTTCTTCCGTTTCTGTTAAGCGAAATTGTTTCCGAATACTACGTATATCTCTTTTCATATGACTTTTCCTCCTTTATTGATACCTGTACTTACAATGTAAGCTTACAGACACTGTCAGTACATTTTTCAAAACAGCTTCAACATTTTTGTAAGGCTTTGCGAGCTCAGATATTGTGTCCACAATATCCCAAAAATCATATCGCCAGCTGACTAAAACCTTCCAGTTTTGACAGCTAACGATAAGATAACTTGGTGACTCTGCCCCCAAACCCCCAGAGAAAAATCTTAGTTGGATTTTTTAAAGTTGAAAAAAGTATATCAGAGGGAATTTGGAAAAGTTATCACAGGAGAATGAGAGGATGAAAAAAGAGCCTTTCGGCTCTTAAAAAGTTGAACTTATCTCAATAGCAGAATTATCTACAAGGATTGTTTATTACATCCTCTTAGCTATATTGAACTCATCTAATCGTTCTCTTTTGTCTTTGGCATTCTGTATATACTGACTATAATCTTCTTTGAAATCGCTCAAACTTACTAAAGAAATATAAGAATCGTGCTCATTATCATAAAGATCATTACATGGATTTTTCTTATAAGCCGACTTAATATTTAGCATGTTCTTTCTAGCTAAATTATCAAAATATTTCAAAGACCTACACGACTTAGTCTGCTGATAATGCTGACAATAATGAGTACTATCATCTAGTACCTTATCTTTAGCTTCATCAGTATAAACAGCTATGACACCATTTGTTCTGTTATTTTTTCTATCCTCTAAAGAATACCTTAGTTCATCATAAAGCCAATCATCATAATTTCCAATCCAATTCTTTCTATAAGAAACAGCCTCTGGAGTTAATAATACAATTGTAACCGATGTATCTTTTAACTTCTCATATAGGTATTCCTGAATAATGTTCTCACTCATTTGACTTCTATCAACATCTTCTGATCTATTAATTACCTCAGTAGATTCATCAAATAAATCAACTAGTTCATCTTTAATCTCTTTTCCATCACTAAAACGGAACGAAATAAATATTTTGGTTGCCATTATCGTACCTCATTGACAATTTTATCAATCGTGGAAAAAACTTTAGTGAAATCCTTTTCAGTCTCCAAAGTTTCCCAGTAATTATCTAAATAACTATATTCTCCTGATTGTTTCATCTCATCAAAAATTTCTTTTGCAGCAAATCCAGTAGAGGCAATCGGAATGATTATCTTTCCTTTTTCTTTAGCTATTTGAAATTCCTCCATCATCCCTGAAGCAAGTTCTACCTTACCATCAACTAGCTTGTTACCAAATAAAAATATACACACCCCTGACTCACTAATCATTTGTTCACGGTTCTCGGTCCAACGTTCTTTTAACGATTTCTCTCCATTGGCATTTTGTGGAAAAGGAAACAAACCAAGGTGTTCAGCCACATGTCTATATTTAGTTTTATAAATTTGGTCCAGCGCACCGTTAATAACACTGCTTCCTATCCCCAGTCCAAACCCTGATATTATTTTATAATCTTTTGAAATAAGAAAACTAGATAAATCATAGCAGTATTGATTTACCTTTTCTTCACTCCAATTCTCATTATAATCTGATATACTACCTGAAATGAAGATTGTATTTTTTAAGTACTCCTCCTCAATTTTTTGTATCAAGTCAGATATTTCAGAATAATCATCTACTAGAACGGTCTCTATTCCATATCTCTGTAAATCTTTGATTTTTAAATCTTGTTTTATTTTAGCGTAATTATATCCCTCGATGTCTGCGTCATAGTCTCTCTCTAACACTTGTTTTTGAATACAATAATGTTCTCTCTTATTATCTCCCAGCAGGACATTTACCTTCCCCAGAATAGATTCTAAATTAGGATCTTCAAAACCAAAACCTACAAATAAAAATGTTTTAGAAACTAAGTCACCTCGTAAAGCTGTTACAAATAAAGAGTTTTTATCACTATATCTTTCATAATCATCTTTTGAAATAACTGCATCATTAGGCGAATCTACATCACCATGCATCTTATAAACAATGGCATCGCTATCACGAATACTAATTGCTAAATCATCTATCTTTCTCTTTATATCTCCTCTACGATTGTTTTTCTTTAAACCGTTTTCAATTACGTTATCATAGTTTGTCGTCCAATATGTAGAAATGGGTAGTCTTGTTAGTAAATTCGTTACTTTTGTTTCTGCTTCTTGACTAGAAAATTGATAAACTATTTCCTGATTTACAGAACCTCGATTTCCCATTTTAGAATTGATATAATATTGAGTCAATCCCACTAAATCTGACTCTTTATCAATATCTAAATCAATCTCATCCGCAAATGGCTTTACGAGCTTTTTCCAGTTAACAAATCCTGCGTCAACTGATGTTCCTGCGCCAGCAAAAACTGCCGCATTGCTATCTTGAACAGCTTTCGTAAATTTTTTAATAAATTGCTCTTTCCTCATCTTGAATCCTTCTATTATTTTTTATTCTCTTTCCATTTAGTAAATGGAATATCTGACTGTCCATGATTTTTAACCATAAAATCTTCAGAAAAAAGTAATTTTGGATATTTAAAGTAGAACTTTGGAATAATTGATTTATTTATTTTTTCTGAAAAATAGATACATATTTTCTTTCCAATTGCATCTGCATATCCCAATTCCCAAGCACACCACTGAGAATTAAGTGTCTTACTTGAAAAGTACAAAACAAATACATCCGATTGTTTTATACGCTCTTTGATAATATCGACTGTTGAAGTATTACACCATTCTCGTTTCAGATCGTATTTATCATTAACCCAGTCAATATATATGACTTGGCCATTTTTGTTTAGTTTTTTATAAAAGGTTATTATTTTTGCTTCATCTTGAGAGTTATGTGAAAGAAAGATATCAAATTTTTTTATCTTTTCTAGATCATCAATATATAGCCTCTTCTTCAATTCTTCTGGTCCTTTCCTATTTGTTACTATTTCATTATCAATAAAATTCGTTTTTCCTTTCTTTTTTCTACTCAATTTAAATGGTAAAGATAAGCTTTGAAAGTATGACTGAACTTCTTTTTTTAGCGATTGATTTCTTGTATGACCATTTATCGCATAGAAAAAATTATGGACTTTCTTCGAATCATACTTTGAAAGTTCTCTAATAATCTCTAATCTTTCATGTAAATCATGTGTTCTGAAAAATCTTTTACGATAATGATTTAGATACGGTGGATCTATTTCTTGGATATAATCTAATACTTTTTTTCTTTTTATAGATTGTAACTTTAATTTCGCTAAAGATTTTTTGCGAATTTCATCTACTTGATTCTTTCTTTCCTCATTACTTAAAAAATTTTTCCTTGTTCGTTTCCTTATATGTTTAGATGTCTCAAGAATAAAATCATAAATCTCTAAAGATATTCTTTTACGCCGAATTTTAACTAAATTCTTTTTAATAATACATTTACCATACCAATAATTTCTTTCCTTTTCCAGCTTAGAAATTTTGTCAGGAAACATATAAGTAAATTTATCAACATAGTCCTTGCTAGAAAATTTTTCTGGCATAGTCTCTATGACTATATTATGAGCCGGTTTAAACTCTTTTTGCAATTTTATATAAAATTCATTGTATTGTCTCATTACTTTGCCCATATAATCTGCCACCTCATAATATATATGTACTGTTTTATAACTCCTCTACGGAAATTATTACAAATTCCCTTTTTTAATTTGATACTTTTTTGCAACAAGAGAAGCCAGTTGATAATCGTATCTTTCACTATCGTAATAGAAAAAATAAAAATCCTGATAACCATACCACACGTTTAATCTTGTTTCCTCTTCTAATAATTCACAGAACTCCGTTGAATATTTCTTATAAAACATTGAAGTCATTACTTTAAATTGATCTTCAAATATTATTCCTCTATTTTGAAACTCTGTAACAATCTCTTCAAATTCTTTATCTAATATATCTCTTAATTTCATAGTGTTCCCCCTCTTGCTATTTGGTATAACATAGAGCATGACTAATTAAAATTTTCTCAATTTATTTTCCCCAGTCTCAACATTTACTTCTTACCTTACTCCACTCACCGAACAGAAACTCTTTGAGCTTGATGCAATTAATAATTGTCTTTCTAGTTCGCTTTGTCTATGGAGGAAGATAGCTATTGGATTTTGCCTCATTCACTTTCCTTTCGTAAGTATGAAAATATTTAGACCTAAGGTACAGAAAAACTCATCCTCACTATAATCATATAAACTCATTAAGCTACCATTCACATTTCTGATGTTTTTTGCATGTACTCAATACCATCCAAGTAGCACCTGTAACGCTCAAGCTCTTCAAAAGTAGTCACTAGATAAATGTTGGTATTCACCATATCAGATAAGGCGTCACTCATTACAATCCAGTGATTGTCCCATCATTAAAGATGAGGTTCTGGCTATCTTGATAACAATAGTGATGAGTTAGGAAATTTGTTCAACGTTTCTTAACAATCTCCATTTTTAAAGTCAGTTTATTATCTTCCCACTAGATTTAGGTGAAATGCTTATAATTCGTGCAAATTCTGGACGTGTCAGGTCATGTGCCTTTCGTATGAATTTTATATTGTTTCTAATCATGGCATCTTCTTTTACTCGATAATACTATTATAACATTTAGAAATTTAAAAACAGATTCTAAATCAATAGAACGTATAATTCTAAAATTAGAATTTTTAGTGATAATTCTATAAAATGTTGCTTTTCTAATAAACTTGTACTTGTTTTCTTCAGACTATACAAATATCACATTGTTGTAAGTTTGTAAATAACTCAAAAGTATTAGATATAATTTTAAAACAGTGTTTTAAACCGTAGTTGGCCAATACTATAGTTTGTTATTTAATTCTAACTAAAAAAATCATTATGCAAATCAAACAACTAAAAATGAATTTATGGTATACTAATGATAATAAATTGTTATCGGTAGGAGACACAAATTTGTACTACTTCCCTCATATTGAAAAAATAGTATCTATAATCACTGATGAAATAAATGACGGCTTGTACGGTAATACTTTTGATAAATCTATTTCTATTGTTGGCGAAAGAGGATATGGAAAAACCTCAATCATATCGAAAATCTATGAATACTATCAAAATAAATCATATTCAATTTTTAAAATAAATCAAGATTTGATGACTTTTGAGAATTTTTTTGAGGAACTTAATTCAAAGAATTGGCCATCAAAATTCTCAAATACACTAAATGACTCAAGGCTAACTATAGGAATAGATTTGCCAATTGGTGAATTGGTAAAAGACTTATTATCCACTTTTAGAAAAAGTCATGCGTTTGAGACTGAATCTAATGAATATTATAAAAGCAAATTTAATATACTTTCAAAATTTCTCCAAAAGAACGAAGTAATTATCTTAGTAGATGACTTTGATAAGCAATCAGATGTTGTGAAACAATTTTTTTATAAATTATTAAATTATAAATCAAGTTCGATGTTTGACAATTTAACAATCATTTTTACAGCAACAAAAAGTATAAATAAAACGAAATCTCTGCACATCGAAAAACTTTCATTTGGAGATTTTCAACAAATTGTTAATACACAAAAAATTGATGATACCCAGCTAAAAAGTATATATAGCCTATTAAATGGGAACTTACATTTAGTAACGATTATTCAGCAACTGATACTAGGAAATAACATAGAAAAGATCAATATACAAAAATCACTTAAAGAAGAATTGCTGACGAAGCGTAACGGTGAAAATCTTTACTCTGTTCTTAGGAATATCTCATTAATTGATAAAACAAATATTAATAAAAATTTAGCAACTAATTTTTTAAATCAAATTCAACTAGAATCTTACTTGAATGATTGTATTAATGAAAATCTGTTGATCGAAACGACTGATTATTATAGTTTTGCTAGTGATTATGTCTTATATGCCCTAGAAGAATGGGAAGATACGGAACGTTATGAGTATAGTGTAATTATTTTAAGATGCTTTGATATTATTTATCCAGGAAATTATCATGACCGTCATCTCCTTGCTAGTAAATTAGGTCTCATAGAAGAATCAGAAATATCCCAAGTTCTAAATAATATATCTGACTTTAAGCGCTTAAATATATCTACCACAAAAGAAGATTCATTAAGAGAAAAAATTCAAGAACAATATGAATTAATTATTTCTGCTATTAACTATTTTATCTCAGGAAATTTTGAAGATGTTTTAAAATTAATAGAAAAAACTTCAGATTTTCATCCTTATTTAAAATTGGAAATCTTGGATATAAAATTTCAAACTCTATACAATCAATTTATTGATATAATTAGACAAAAAGAACTATTAACTGAAATTGAACTAGAAATTAATAGACTAGATGCTCAAGAAATCCACAAGGAATATTTATTAAAATTTTTAATTCTTAAAAAAAATATTTTATTAGAACTATCGCAATTAGAGAAAATTGATTCAGTGAATAAAAAAATTGAGGAAATTATCGCTCAATTTCCTCAAAATACTTATATAGGCTTATTGTATTATGCTCAAAAACTTAATAGCAATATGGAATATTCTGTTGAAATAGCAGAAAAAAGTCTACAGGAAGCCTATGACTATTTCAATACTCATAAATCTCAATATCCAAAACATTATATCGTAGCTACGATTAATTACCTCTCAAATCTATACTTGACACTGCAATATAGAACTGCTAATAGAATAGCAAAGCAGTTACTACAAGAATTAGAAGATGGTATTGTTCCATGTTATTCCTTTGGCAATATTATGTTGATCAACAACATTTCTTTGCTGGACTTTGTTAATAAAGATAGCATAAATGCAGAAATTCTTGAAAATATTCACCCAAATTCGCTACCAGATGTTGATTTAATCAAAAGTAATTTTGCTGTAATGTACTTTTTAAAAGGCGATTTAGAAACCAGTCTCCCCTTGATTAAGGAAGCATATTTTTCAATTAATCGCAATACCGATGTTGATAGTTATTATAAATACTATATTTATAATAACTATGCCTTTATAAACCTCTTTCTAGGAAACAAAGATTCAGCACTTGCAATCATTGAGGAATTATTGGGTTCTCTTCCTGATAGTCAAAGTAAAAATTATTTTAAGAAAAGAAATCAATTACTGTCCAAACAAATGAAACAGTTGGTTATTGAACTAGAACATAGGGAATTGGATGTTATTCAATATAATAGTTTTCTATTAAAATACTATCCTGAAGAAATTGGAATTATTTGGCAACATTGGGGGCAATTACTTTTACTTAGTCCATTAGAAATCTGGGAATAAGTTTCCAAGAAGTAACTTCATTATGATATCTAATGTATTTTCTTTATATATGCTATGCATAGACTTATAAAAAGAACTATGTTCAATATAATGAGGATAAGTATTGATATCAAAAATATAAGCTTTTCCTTGAGAATATCTGATATCAATTCTTCCGAATTTATCAAATCTTAGAAAAGAAACAGCTTCGGAGACTACTTGATTTAAAGTCGAAAGAATTTCTGAATCAGTTTCAATACTAAATGTATATTCATCGGTTAAAACATCATGAAAATCAAGGAAATCTTTCTGTTCATTATGATGAATACGAATAGGTGGCAATACGTGAATTTGCCCAGAATAATCCACGAAAAACGGAACTTCATATTCAACTCCTTCAATGAAACGCTGAACGATAAACTCCTGTTGATACGTCTCTACTCTTTTATCTAGTAAATCACAAGTCTCTTGATTTAAATGACATTTTGAAAGATGATCAACACCAATGCTACAGTAACCTGAATTAGGCTTAATAAATATCAGCTCCCCCTCTTGTGGCTTGCAATCAGCAAGCCATTTTTTTTGATATTGATACAGAAACGACTCCGGCATATCAAATCCGTAGTTACGTAATAAAATACTCCAGTGAAATTTATTACTTAATAATGCATTTATATATGGACTTGGCCCAATATGCTTAATACCATTGGTCTCACAAAATGCAGGGATAAGACTATCTCCAGCACATATTCCATTACTTTCTGTGTGTTCAAAAACAATGATATCACTCATTTTATCAGCATCTAGCGAGAGTAGTTTTGAAAATAGTGCATTAGTCTCAAAAAAGACTTCAGTGTAAATCCCTAGTGATTGAAAACACTTTAATACTTGCTCTAATTCAGATAAAGAAAAGAACTCTGAAAATCTATCCCCCTTCTCACCGCTATTAGTTAAATACTTAGTTGGACAGACTAAGAATATCTTTTTTTTATTGTCAATAATATAATATCGATATTTTTCTAGAGTGTTATTCACAAATTTTACCAAGTCATTCATGTATATTCGCACCCCTCTCTCCTACCGATAACAATTTATTATCGCTATACAAAGCACCTAAATAGGTTTATAATAGCATGATTATTGATAAAGGAGATTTTTATGGATTATAAACTTATTTCTACTTACTTAGATTATTGCAAAACTCATAAGCGTTTGAGTTCACACACGATTCGAGCTTATAAGAATGATCTTATGCAATTTTATAACTCAGACTATGATAATGTCGAATCCTATATAGAACAGTTGACACGATCTAACATAAAAACGAATACATTAAGAAGAAAAATTGCTTGTATGAAGGTGTTTTATAACTATCTAAAATACCAGAACATAATTGAAGAGAACCCCTTCAATCAATTGCGTTTTCAATTTAGAACTGAAAAAGTATTGCCTAAAACGATTCCGTATGACATTCTGAAAAGTATTTTTTTATATTTAGAGCAGAGAGTAGTTCTATCTAAAACTGATTATCAAAAACAACACGCTGAAAGAAATCTACTAATTATTTCACTTTTGCTTTCAACAGGCATCAGAATTTCTGAACTTTGCCACATTCATCTCAAAGATATTAATCTTTCCAATAAGACACTCCATATTATAGGAAAGGGTAAGAAAGAACGTATCCTATTTTTAGGAGATCAAAAAACATTCAATTTATTAGAAACATATATAAATAAAACAAGAAATGAATCAAATGATTTCTTGTTTCCAGGGAAATATCCACTTAAACCATTGTCAGAGCAAAGTGTACGTTTAGTTATAAAAAGAATCGTTGAACAAAATAACTTTTCTAGATCTATTACACCGCATATGTTTAGACATAGCTTTGCGACAATGCTTCTAGATAGTGATGTAGATATTCGATATATTCAACAAATTCTTGGACACAGTTCTATATCAATCACACAAATCTATACTCACGTATCTCATTCAAAACAAAAAGAAATACTTAGTTCTTTTAATCCTGTATCAGCGATTCATTCTGAAATCGAGTAAGAGACATTTCCAAAGTCTACAGTTCACTTCATCTTAAATTAATTTTTGTAGTTCGACTTTAGTTAATAGATTTTATACTCAACAAAAGTAACAAACATACAAAACCTCACTTTGAATCAGTATTTATACTATATTCCGTATTAAAACTCCATAATTGTTTTCTAAAATACTGTTTTCAAATATTCTTAAATATAATAAAAAAAGATTGATAAATGAACTTAATTACTGTAAAAGCGAATCAAATCCTCCCACAATAAAATAAATTGAGAAATCTATTTCCTACTTAGGTAAATTTCTCAATTTATTTACTTATTTTTATTTTGAAAATTTGGTAAAAAGATTATCTACATTGTTTCTCATAAATATCTAATGTGATCTATTTCCAGTAGATTACTATACTCTTATGATCTTATACTTCATTTTTAGTATTTAAATGACTACTTATTATAAAAATTCCAGTAATAAATAAGGCGATTCCTAAACGAACAAAGTTAATCGATTGTTCTTCTCCTGTTTGGGGTAAATTTTTTACTTCCGATTCTATTTTTTTAAAATTAGTTGATACTATAAAATCTGATTTATATTCATTAAATTTACTGTAAAGTAGTTCAGGATTCTCCTGATTTTTAACACCAACCACACTATCTTTAGAATTATCCTCTATATTTTCAATAGTCTTTCCAAAAGTATCTTGTGATTTAACTACAATCTTTTTCTGTAAATTTTCGTCAGATAGTGGAATATCTTTAGGGATTTGATTTGTAATTGTTTTAATTTTAACTGTATCCTCTTTAGTATCCATAGTTTGCATTGAATTCTCTGGATTTATAATATTTTTATTATCATTTTCAAATTCTCTTTTCGGCTTCTCATCAGTTTTTCCAAAATAGAGATAATCGTAAAGTTGTTGTGCAGTTATTCCTCCACCAACCCAACCAGAAATAGTTTTACCATTTTTAAAATAAATAATTGTTGGCGTTCCAGGAATACCGATTGTTTTAAAAATGAACTCTTTAGCAGAATCATCAAAATCCTCACCATCTATATCGTAATATTCTAACTTTTTATCAATCAGCATATTAAACTCTTTCAATACTCCAGAAAATTCACGACAATGATAACATGTCCCTCTTCCAAAATATAAAGTATGTTCCGAATCTTCTGAAGTGAATATCTGACGAACTTCAGCAATACTAATTTTATTAAAATCAGACACATTTGAAGCATATTCTTCATATGTAACTGATTTCATATCTTCAGTTTCTTTCTTAATAATTTCTTTCGTAGATTGCTGAACGTTACTTTCATTTTCTCTATCGCTAGACTTTTGTTCAGTTAAAGATTCTCCAGTGGTTTCTGTAACAGCTGGTTCTAAATTTAAAGCTGATGGCACTGTATCAGAAAATTTTGTTTCAGCACTTTCAGCCAAAACAAGATTCGGACTAATGGTAACTAACGCTACGGTACTAACTAATAAAGATTGTAATAAATACTTCTTCATAATGTGGCTCCTTTTTATTGATAATTTTATTTTACACATTTTAAAACTAAATTTTTAAGCAAATCCTAAAAGGTAGCTATATTATACTGAAATGGTATTTTTCGCTCTGCAGAATAGAAACATCATTTGCTTTCAAAATAATGATTAACACAATCATATTTATTTGTTTTAACTACCTCCTCTCTCATGCTACATAAACGTTCTATTCGTGTGTCCTTTTTTTATGAACAATAGTCACCATTTATATTTTCATACTACCATCCTATCAAACAAATAATCAATATATACAATTCTACTTTCAATTGTTCACCTTTCACTCCACTTCCATTATAGAATTTTCCTGACTACTATAGAATTGACTAACTTCTCATGATTCTTTATTAGCATGATGTCAGCTCTCAGCAGAACCTCACCTCAATAGATAAGTCGCACATCTTTTCTTGTACACTCTCGTGATTTAAATATATAGATTAGGTATACCTATTTGTGCTTCAGAGTGTAAAGCCACTTTATCCTCTAAACGTGTCTTACTATAACATTCCTGTTCTTTAAGCCACGATTTCGCTATGCCTTCTTCTTCCCGCTACCTCACGATAGTCAGGCTTGAGAATCGCTATTGGGTTCACCGGTAGCAGGTGCCCACCTAGGACTTACACCTCAGATATACGACATGCCCGTCGTACCTCAAAAAAGAAAGGACGAATTTCGTCCTTTCTCGATCTTAGATTTTCTTCAACTCACTACAGTTGACAATGAGCCAAAGGATAGCTAATAACCTATTGAAGTGTCAAACGTTGCTAACTCCATTGATCTTCAAATTTAAATAGGCACATTATCGGAGTTATCAGTAAGAAAAAATCTAACCAGTTCAAATAATTCATAATATAGGATATAATACCAGCCATAACGAAAAGGTACAAAGCTGTACGATATCCTCTCTTTGGGTTTTTATCAGCCTTGGTGTTAAAAATAATGTACACACAACAAATTGCAATGAGTATAAGCTGAATCATAGTTTCCTCTAACATATTAACACTCATTCCTTTTTAAAACTATTTTGGTGGTCTCAATCCATAAGCTACAAAGCCACCTACTATAGCGCCTCCTGCTGCGCAAATAAAGTAAGCTTGGGGGCCTCCAGCAATACAAGATTGTCCTGCCTGAAATGCACCCGACAAGGCTCCTACAAGTACATCTCCTCCCAATCCACCTCCAGAAATATTACTTAATTCTTGATTATCTACTATTTTGTAATTATACATAATTTCTATTCCCTTCTATGGCCAAAGATTATCAGCAATTGCAGTAATAGAACCACCAATTTTAGCTCCAGCCCAAGCACAGCCAGCAGTCATAGCCCATGTGGAACCACCAGTAAGGAGTCCTCCTACCCCACACATAGCAACTCCGATACCTGCTCCATAGACAGCTCCTTTTCCTACTGTTCCCCAATCAGTTCCTCCCTCAATGCTAGCCAGCATTTCAGTATCCAAAACATCAAATTGAGTCGTTGTTTTTGTTTCCATGAGGAATACCTCCGTATTAATATTAATTATTTTTGTCGGATTGCAATCTTGACAAGTTTAGTATACCAGAGAAAACACGAGTTTTACCGTAAAGTCTTTAAATGTACGATTTTCATCACGAAACGTATTTTTTTCATAATTTGTAACCATTCATGATTAAAAATATGCCGTTAAAAATGGTGTTAACTAATTTTCAAAATCAAAAATACCATTCAAGATATTATATGAGCCATTTAAGATTTGAACAATTTTTCTACCTATTTTTTGTCATAATAGTCTTGTAAATAAAAAGAAAGGATTTGACAAATGACATCTTACAAACGAACCTTTGTCCCTCAAATAGACGCTAGGGACTGTGGAGTTGCCGCTTTAGCGTCTATTGCCAAGTTTTATGGTTCTGACTATTCCTTAGCTCATTTGCGAGAACTAGCTAAAACAAATAAAGAAGGAACGACCGCTCTTGGTATCGTCAAAGCAGCCAAAGAAATGAGTTTTGAAACAAGAGCCATTCAAGCGGATATGAGCCTCTTTGAAATGGAAGACATACCTTATCCTTTTATCGTTCATGTTAATAAAGAGGGCAAACTACAACACTACTACGTTGTCTATAAAAATATAAAAGACCATCTTATCATTGGTGATTCTGCTCCTAATGTCAAAGTAACAAAAATGACCAAGGAGAGATTTGCTTCTGAATGGACAGGTGTAGCTATCTTTCTGGCTCCAGCTCCCAGCTATAAACCTCATAAGGATAAAAAAAACGGATTGATGAGCTTTCTCCCCTTAATTTTCAGGCAACGTTCACTTATTTTTTATATCGTGTTATCTAGTCTCTTGGTGACTCTTATCAATATTGGCGGCTCTTACTACCTTCAAGGGATTTTAGATGAATACATTCCTAATCAGATGAAATCAACCCTAGGTATTATCTCCATTGGCCTGATTATCACCTATATCCTGCAACAGATGATGAGTTTCTCACGAGATTACCTCTTAACTGTACTTAGTCAGCGATTAAGTATTGATGTTATTCTTTCTTACATTCGCCACATTTTTGAACTCCCCATGTCTTTCTTTGCGACACGGCGAACTGGTGAGGTCATCTCTCGTTTTACAGATGCCAATTCAATCATTGACGCTCTAGCTTCGATGATTTTGTCACTCTTCCTTGATGTCTCTATCTTGATCATTATTGGTAGTGTACTCTTGGTACAAAACACCAACCTCTTCCTTATTTCACTGATTTCAGTTCCTATTTATATCATCATTATTTTTGCTTTTATGAAGCCCTTTGAGAAGATGAATAATGATGTTATGCAGAGCAATTCCATGGTAAGCTCTGCTATTATTGAAGATATCAATGGTATAGAAACCATCAAATCCCTAACCAGTGAAGAAATTCGATACCAGACGATTGACAGTGAGTTTGTGGATTATTTGGACAAATCTTTTAAACTTAGTAAATATTCTATCCTACAAAGCAGCCTTAAACAGGGAGCTCAACTCATCCTGAATATTGTTATCTTGTGGTTTGGTGCTCAGATAGTTATGACAGGTAAAATTTCCATTGGACAATTGATTACGTTTAACACACTCTTATCTTACTTTACTAATCCCTTGGAAAATATCATCAACATCCAAACAAAACTTCAGTCTGCAAAGGTAGCCAACAATCGTCTTAATGAAGTTTACTTAGTCGAATCTGAATTCAAAAAAACTCAGACCTTAACTGATTCGCAGTTTCTGGCTGGTGATATTTGTTTTGAAGACATTTCATATAAATATGGTTTTGGACGCGACACCCTAAATAACATAAATCTAACTATCAAACAAGGTGATAAGGTCAGTATAGTAGGAATTAGTGGATCAGGGAAAACGACCTTGGCTAAAATGATTGTCAACTTCTTTGAACCTTACAAGGGACGAATCACTATTAACAAAAATGATCTCAAAATGATTGATAAAAAGGTTCTTCGACAACATATCAACTACCTCCCTCAACAAGCTTATATTTTTAGTGGATCAATTTTAGAAAACCTGACCTTGGGAGCTAATCAAATGATTGGTCAAGAAGATATTATCAAAGCTTGTGAGATAGCAGAAATTCGTCAAGACATCGAACAAATGCCTATGGGATATCAAACAGAACTATCAGATGGAGCTGGTTTATCAGGTGGTCAAAAACAACGGATTGCTTTGGCTAGAGCATTACTGACTAAAGCTCCTGTTCTTATTCTTGATGAAGCAACTAGCGGACTTGATGTTTTAACTGAAAAAAAGGTTATTGAAAATTTGATGGCCATGACTGACAAGACCATCATCTTTGTTGCCCATCGTCTTAGTATATCTGAACGAACTAATCAAGTCATTGTCCTTAATCAAGGGAAAGTTATAGAGACTGGTTCTCATCAAGAATTGATGACCAAACAAGGTTTCTATTATCATCTATTTAGCAAATAAGGAGACTTATCATGAACCCAAAGCTATTTAAAAGTGCAGAATTTTATCAGCGCCGCTACCATAATTTTGCGACACTCTTAATTGTCCCATTAGTCCTATTACTAAGTTTCTTGCTTATCTTCTCTTTATTTGCCCAAAAAGAAGTCACCGTCATATCGAGAGGAGAGATTACACCAACTCAAGTCATCGCTTCAATCCAATCAACTAGCAATAACACCATAACAACTAATAATCTGTCCAATAACCAATCGGTCAAAAAAGATGACGTCGTTATCAAATACTCTGAAACAATGGAGAAATCCCAAAAACAAGCTCTTGAAACACGGCTAGCTACCCTAAATCGGCAAAAAGCTGGAATCGAGACTCTCAAAGCAAGTCTGTCACAAGGAAATAACCTCTTTACAGGAGAAGATGAGTTCGGTTATATTAATACCTTTAACAACTTTATTAGCCAATCTCAAGATATAGAGTTAGGCATCTCTAAAACCAATGCAGAGGTTAATAATCAACTAGCTTTAGCAGGAAATACCGCCACTGCTATAGAGAAACAAATCAATAATATCTACAAACAAATAACAGAGTATGAGGAACTTAGTCAAGCTATCACTAATAAAAGTTCGAGTTTGTCGGCTAGCAATCCACACAAAGATACTTTAAATTCCTACTTAGTCCAATCCCAGAAACAATCTCAGCAAGGATTAGCTGATCAATATCTTTCTCAAATTAATCAGAGTATCTCAAGTCTAAAATCCTCTATCGCTAGTCTTAATATTCAACGAGCAGGTACAGGAAGTGTTGCGACTTATGATAGTAGTTTAGGAACCAAGGTAGAAGTCCTACGAACCCAATTTCAACAATCGGCATCTCAACAGCTGACGACTGTTGAAACACAAATCACAGAGCTGACAGCTCAACTTGGGCAAGCAAATGTTAACTTTGAACACAACACTATTAAAGCCCCAGGTACAGGAATCATTCATTTAAATAGTGAATTTGATGGAAAAACTCTAATTCCAAACGGTAGTGAAATCGCCCAAATTTACCCCAATATTCAAGAAACTAAAGAGGTACTTATTACTTACTATGTCACTTCTGAGTATGTCCCTTTACTTAAAGAAGAACAGATCGCACGTCTTAAACTAGAAAAAATCGGAAATCAAAGTATCACAATAATTGGGAAAATCCATTCTATTGATAGAACAGCAACAAAAACTGAACAAGGAAATCTTTTTAAAGTGACTGCACTAGCCCAACTACCAGATAAAGACAGTAACATCATACAATATGGTTTACAAGGCCAAGTAACGAGTATCATTGATAAAAAAACTTACTTTAATTACTATAAAGATAAAATCCTCAATCACTTATAGATAACACTTTATGATTATATAGATACCTTTTGGGATTTTCAAAAAAATTTTTAAATATATTATTTTATAATTAGTATATAAACGAAGGAGGTCTAAGAAATGGACAAAAAACAAATATCTCTAAAAAAATTTCCAACAATAAGTTCTGAAAACCTGTTAAAGATTTATGGAGGAAACCTCTGGAAGGATTTTGATAACCTTATACTTAAGATAAACAGAAACTCCCGATTTTTTAACTAGTCAAAGCTTTTATAAAAAACATTGTACATTATTTCATAATTGTCAACTGTAGTGATTTTTTTATCGGTAAACCTCTGTTGTGAGAACTCGTGGAATCTCTATAGATAACCTAGGCCAAAACTACTTCTAACTATCAAAAAACAAGCATTTCCATAGTTGGAGATGCTCGTTTTTTCATGTCATGTTTTATATTTTAAATAAAAAAACAATTAGAAAACCATGACAATGTATAAAGATTATAATGCAAATCAATTAAGTTTGGAAGTAAATTTTACCTATGATATTCCAGCAACTCACAAAGCTAGAATGATTAGCCTCTCTGTGGACAGTATCCCTAGCCAAATGTTATTGGAAGAAACCTCTCACACTGCTCGCCCTGACTTCCATCAAGCTATACTCATGAAGATGATCCTGTTCACTTATGCTCATCAAGTGTTCTCTGGACGTAAAATCGTTCAAATGAACGAGGAAGTGATTCCCATGAATGCTTGAACAAGGACTCCTGTATTAGCTGTAAAACGATCAATAACTACCGTTAAAATAAGATATTTTAGGTACAGATGAAAATTTATAAAATTTCAATAGTAATTATTGTCAAATACAATAATACTGATAAATTAAATTAATGAATCTTATAAATTTTATACAGAAACATATCATTTTTTACAGCATAAGATTTATGTGATAACCATATTCTAAAATCTAATTTCAAAACTAGAACTATTTCGTATTTAAATGTATATAAAGTCATAACAAAAGAGTCCCCCTTAAAATATTCTATAGAATATTTTAAAGGGGACTCTTTTAAAGTTCTATTTCCAAGATCTGTGTAAAGACATAATTTTTACTTGTGGTTTTCAAACATACATTTGGATAAGATTTTAAAATTCTCCGAACATTGGCCAATCCTATACCCCGACCTTCTCCTTTTGAAGAATTGCCACGCTTGAATATATCTCTCAATTCTATCTCTCTTTCTAAAGTAGAATTTTTTACAATCATGACTAATTTATTCCATTCTGTATCTTCAAGAAAACAAATTGCTATTCCTCCTTCTGCTGCGGACTCTATAGCATTATCTAACAAGATAGAAGTAATTGTTAAGAAGTCAATTTGTTCCATATTTTTTATAGAGAACTGTTCACTAATCTCCAGGGAAACTGGAATAGATAAGTTTTGGGCCTCCGATAACTTAGATAATAGTAAATTCTTTAGCGCCAAATCATTGATATTTCTTAGATGTGCTACATCAAAACGCTTGCCTTTTAATTTTTCACCAGAATTTTTCAAAACACTATCATAAACTTGAGAAACCAGATTAATATCTTTTTGATCTATACCTATTTTTAAGCTTGACAAAATATTAGCATAATCATGTCTGAAGCCTCTAATTTCTTGATACAACCCTTCAACTTGTTGACTATAATTGCTAAGATTTTGCAATTGAATGTCTTTTTGTAGAACGACTTTCTCCTGTAATTCTTGAAGTAATTTTCTATCCAATAGATTAACAAAACAAATAAACAATAAAAAGTAAACTGCTGTCAATAATTCTTTATAATCCAACATTCTATCCCAACTTACTTTATCACTGTAGTTTATATAAGGTGGTAAGATAAAATAGGCTAGCATTAAAATATCCGCAGTAATTAAAATAAATTTTGTCTTTCTATCCAAGTTCTTTATTTTTAAATGACTAAAATTATATCGAAAGAGACTAATAAGAAATAACACAATAATTTCAGCTAATAAAGAGAAAATCATTGTTCCTAGATTAGTTTCATATAGTCTATACAATATTGGAATCTTAGAAATTATAAAGTAACCTAAGAAATTTTTGATGACATCCCAAAATCCAAGTGGAAATAATGAGTAAAAAAGTAATAAAGAAACCTTACTTCTTAATTTACCAATAGACAAAGTATATAGGATAAAAAAGGTAGGATAAAGCAATAATGACCCAAGAAAGTAAAATTCAGTTGATTTAAATAAAACAATAAATAGTAATGTTAAAAGATGGAACAGAATAATGGACATTACTACTTTTTTCAGATTTAATCTCTCACCTACAACCCTAGCATGGATACATAACAATAGAAAAACACCTAAAATATTTAAAAAAAATATCATCTAAATCTCCTTAGTCATGAAGTCTTTCGATAGCTTTCATAAGTGGACGAATTTTTAATCTAGAGACAATACAAGAGGATCCGTTCTGAAAATGAACTATCCGGTTTTCTTTATCAATTAAAGATATATTATAAGGATTTACGATAAATGATCTATGACATTGAAACAAACGTGGTTCCTGTTTAAGAATATCTGACAATTGTCCATAAAATTCAACTATGTCTCGTTTTGAATAGAGAGTCAACTTATGAGCAATTGTTGATGTTTCAATATACAATAAATCTTTAAAAGGGACTTGAATTTGAGCTTTGGATCCTGTAAATATAAAAGAGTCCTCAGATACTGTTCTTCTTTGATTATCGCTAACACTTAAAATAACATTTTCAATTCGTTTGATAAATAATGGTTCAGGTAATTCTTTATCAATGAAATCAATAGCTGATACTAAATATTCAAAAGATACAGGCATAAACTCAGAATGTGATGTTACAAAAGCAATCACTGCTTGAGAATCAAGTTTTCTAATTTCTCTAGCAACGTCTAATCCTCTTTTGTCATCATCTTTTATTTCAATATCAAGTAAAAATAATTGATGATTTCCTCTCTCTGAAATGTCCTCTAAAAGCTGTTGAGGTTTTCCATAAACCTCAAAATGCCTATACTCAATCTTATTATCCACCAAAATTTTTTTGACAACATTTTCAATTCTAGTCTGTTGTAAAAAATTATCTTCTAGTATAAAAATATTCACTACTTCACTCCTATATATTTTTCCACTGATTTTTTAATATTGTAAAGTGTCTTCTAGAACAAGCGATGTCTGATACTCTATCATCCATAAACATAATCGTTCTTGTCTCATGATTAAATCCTGCTATTTTATCTTTATTCACAAGAAACTTTCTATGGCATCTAATAAGTTCTTCTGTACTTTCCTCTTCGATTTTAGCTAGTGAGGTTGAAGCTTCAAAATTCCCTTCTGCTGTTACAAAAAGAACAGCATGAGCTTTTGTTGGGTGAGTTGTAACATAATAAATTTTAGAGAGTGGTACCTTTACGATAGCTCTATCTTGATATAAAATATAGTCTTTCATATTTAGCCTCCTTCTATAAGTTTAATCTTATCAGAATGATGGAAATTAAATTATAAAAATCTCAAATGGTTTCTATACTATCTCAAATGGTAAAAATTTTCTTAATTTAGACATTTCAGGATAAAATAGATACTTTTTAGTATCTCAATAATATTAATCTTTCTTCATTTGATAAACTAATTTCTAATGAAAGGAAAGCTATGAAGGCAATTCAAATTTTACACTACTCTTTATTTGGCTATATTTTATCTCTGTATTTAAAATATTATTTCTTAAAGAAAACATTCAAAAATACAAAAATTTTACAAGGACATAAGATTAACTACAAATATAAATCTTCTACTTATTTTATCATAAAATCAGGGTCTCTAACATCTAAAAAAATGAAACTCTATTTAAAATCTATCCAATTTAGTTCAAAAAAATCAGAAGTTATCATCATAGGCAGTCAAATTGATTATGACGAGCTTTATCGAAACCACTATAGTGTGTTTGGTGTTATAGACATAACTAATAATAAATCATTAAAATATATTAAAGAAAAAATTCATTTTTACTTGGAAGAGATCTATGAATTTAAGCAGGATAAGAGTGATTAAGTCTATGAAATAAAGTTTTAAGTCTTATAACTTTATATCCGTAATCACCTATCCATTACATCATAGAATTTTTATTTCTTCCTCCACATGCTCAAGTTTGATAGCAAATTCTAGTTTCGTCTTAAAGTAGTCATATTTTCTTAGTCTTTTTTCTGAGTTATTGAAATTGATTGGAACTTTTGAGGCTGGGCAAAATCTCAATTCCTGAAGAAAATGGAGTAAATCCTCCAACAAGAAAACGCATAATTTCAAGTTTTTGAACACCTGAGACTATGCGTTTTTTTGATTCTAAAGACTTTCTGCCCACCTTAAACAACTAACAAAAGTTATAAGTAGATTTTATTTTAAAATTCGTGTTCTAACAACTATTTCGATTGGTTAAAACTTTCAATCTTTCTTCTCCAGATTTAAGCATCTCTTTCTCTACCTGACTCCACTCCCCAAACAGTAACTCATGAAGAACATTTGCTGCTGAAGTTGTATTTTCTTTTGAATCATATACACAGCTTCTATCTCGTTGGTAAATTTGAATTCTTTCAAAGATAGCTAGTTCTTCCAATTGTCGTGTATTATCAACTAGATGATTTACAATGAAATCATGATGTTCTTTTGGAGTTGCGCGTGCTTGATTTGGATTGATAGCGTACAGTTCTTCGTATCGGATAAGAGTGCTCAGATACGACAATTCGGGCTTTGTTGCGATTAAAGCTAATTGTACTTCATATCCCTCACTTTTCAAGAGTTGTACTGTTTTCTTTGGAACATCAACTGTTCGTAAAGTTCCCTCAATCAAAAGATTGTATCCCAAATGACTCAATTCTGTTACTAAAGACTCTACCATTTTCCCTGCAAAATCTTTGGTGTATTCTACACTATCTTTGCCATATTCTTGCTGCAGTTCTAAATAGTGTGGATGCTGAGAACGAAAACTATCACCATCTATGATAACAATATTTCCTTGAAATTCTTTCTGTTTAATACGATGAATTGTAGTCTTACCGGCACCACTTTGCCCTACAAGCAAAATCGCTATAGGTTGCTTACTGGATTTTTTTCCTCTTGTCAGTGAACGAAGATTCCGCGCTAAAGCATGTTTGAATTCACTATCAGTATAATCTTGGATTTCCATTAGGCTAGCATCCGTTTTTCAGATATCTCTAACATACGTTCAATTCCATCCAAATAGCCGCTATATCTCTCTATTTCATCAAAATTTTCTACTAAATAGATATTCGTATGAATCAAGTCAGATAGATCATCACTCATTAAAATCCAAGGATTAGATTCATCATCAATGCTAATTCCCTGACTATCTTGATAACGATAGAGTCGTGATAATAGATTAGCTCCTCTTTCTTTCATAATTTCAATTTTTAAAGTCAATTCATAATCTTCAACAGGATTAAGCATTTTATCTTCTCCTACAATATCGACATAAGATACATTAAACTTTTGACAAATGATGTCTATTAGTTCCGTAGAGACTGAACTCGTTCCATTTTCATACCGACTCAGACTGTTACGTGAAATACCTACAATCCGTGCAAATTCGAGTTGGGTTAAGTCATGTGTTTTACGTAAGGATTTTATGTTCTTTCCAATCATGGGAGACTCCTTTCATTTGATAATACCATTATAACATTTAGAAAAATTAAACGCACCATTTTTGGTGCATTATTTATTATTTTTCCTAAACCTCTCTAAATTCTTCTCCAATTGTTCCTTATGAAGTTGATTCTTAGCTTCCTTTAATGTGTCATCCAAAGTTTCTTCTCTGTAAGTTGCTTCTGTTTTTAGCTGTTCTGATTCTTGATCTGGAGTGAAAATAATATCTAGCAGTCGGTCTATTTTTTCAAGATCTTGGACAGACATATCAGATAGTCGATGAATTAGCTTCTTAAATATATCACCATTGTCTTGGTTTTTCTTAAAAAATGTTGTAAACATCTATAACCTCTCAAAAAGAGCCTGGGACAAAATAGTTCTCGACCACAAAAAAGCTAGAGATTTCCAATTGTGGAACTCTAGCTTTTTAATTTTGAGTCATTCTCTTATTGTATTTTAGGAGGTTATTGGCCATAAGTACCAATCCCATGTCAATTCTCACTTGACGCTTGCCTCTCAGATTACATCTCTTGTAACCCAAACAAGCCTTTATCTGCCCAAAGACAGGTTCCACATCAATCTTGCGTTGAGCGAAAATCTGTCTACCTTGGGGAGATAAAAGCGCCTGACATTCTTTAGCTTTCAAGTTTTGATAGCGTTCGTTTATATACAGTCCCTTTTGAGGGGCTGATTCAGGTTGATCAGTGTAGTAAACCTTGGTTTCCTGTTGAAAGTCTCTGTCTGTGTTTTCTGTTGTTTGATATGGTGAAAACGATAACACTAGCCATCAGGATGTATGTAGCTATCTTCCTTGTTATCATAGTACCAATTCGCTAAGTTTCTAGCTGACTGTTTATACCCTCTCTTCTGTTCCTTGTCAAACATGGCATATTTAATCAGATGATTTACCTCCTTTTCATCTAAACGAAGGAGGTTCTCTTCACTTCCATATCCAGCATCTGCGACAACTGTCTTCAATTCATGTGGATAGGTTTCAAGGAATGGCAGAAGAGTCTTGGTGTCTGTCGGATTTGAGAAGACATCATAGTGAAGAACAAATTGATTTTCCGTAGCGATTTGAAGATTATAAGCAGCCTTGAGTTGGCCATTTTTCATATGGTCTTCTTTCATTCTCATAAAAGTGGCATCTGGATCAGTTTTGGAAAAACTGTTACGCCCTTCAAATGTCTCCTGATAGCTCTCATATTTTTCAGCACGCACTGAAAAATCCTCCTTGACTTTACGCAAGACTTTCTTGAGTTTACGACGTTGGGTTTTACGTTCATCTTTCCCTTTAACGGGTGTCTCCTCAATGTCCTGGTTCAATTTTTTCAATTCTTCTTCAAGGACTTGAGCGAATGCAAGCAACTGCTCTGAGGATATAGGCTCTTGTGTATCCAGTTCGATAGCCTGATGGATAAGGGGGGTGATTTCTTCTTGAAAATAGACTTGTATCTGTTCTTGAAGTTTGACGGAGAATCTCTCTGTCGCTTTCTTCCACACGAAACTATACTTGTTGGCATTGGCTTCAATCTTAGTCCCGTCAATAAACAGACAATCTAAGGTCACTAACTCTTCCATTTTTAAACGAAGATTGAGGTCGATGACAAGATTACGTATGAGTTCTTCCATCCCTTCAGCTACACGAAAACGATTGATGGTGCGATAGCTGACAACCAACTGCCCTGTTAGGTACTGCATAGCCAGATTTTCAACCATCATTTTTTCAATTTTTCGACCAGAGAAAATCCCTTGTGAATAGGCAAATAGAAGAGTAGATACAAGCATTTTAGGGTGATAAGACGGGCGACCAAAGGCATGATAGAAGGCGTGGAAATGACAATCCTCCAAGGTATTTACCACTTTTTCAATAGTAAAGACGAGATGATCTTGTGGCAAGAAAGAACTGATTTCTAGTGGTAAAGTTGTTTGATTTGTGTTATAGTGAATATGCATGGGATAGCCTTTCTAAATGGTTTATTAAGCAATTCTATTTTACCAAGACTATCGCAACCAATCGAGTAGGGGATAATCTCTAGCCCCTCTCACACCACCGTACATGCCGTTCGGCATACGGCGGTTCAACTAACTTTTAACGCATGTCGTTCAAGGTAATAATCCAAACACGAAACCAGTCCACGTTTTTCAAGGACTGGTTTTGATATAGCACGTTTAAGTACCGACTTCTGAGCTACTAATTGGTAGTGGTCGCCCCAGCCAGATACCTTATCTGCTATCCATTTAGGAACTCCTAACTTAAGCAATCCCCATAATCGTCTCGATTTCTTCTTCCATTGCTTCCAGATAATCACTCGTAGGCGAGTACGCAAGCGCTCATCTATGCTAGCGACTATGCGCTTCATATTTCCCAGCGAGAAATAGTTTATCCATCCTCGAATAGACAAATTCAGTTGCTCAATACGTCTTGTTAAGTCTATACTCCATTTCCTCTGTGTTAGTTTCTTCAATTTAAGCTTAAATCTCCGAACACTATCTTGATGGGGACGACTTTTCCAACCATCTGATGATTTCCAGAACCCAAAACCTAAGTATTTCAACTCTCTTGGTCTGGTAATCTTAGTCTTGGTCATGTTTACTTTCAAACCTAGTCGTTTCTCAATAAAACGACTGACTGAATACATCACACGCTTAGCGGCTGCCTCGCTTCCGACCGTAATCACACAATCATCTGCGTAGCGCACAAATCGAAGTCCCCTCTTTTCTAATTCCTTGTCCAATTCATTAAGCATAATATTGGATAAGAGAGGAGATAAATTTCCTCCCTGTGGTGTACCAACTAGCGTTTTATGACGCTGACCATTAATGATAACACCTGAATGAAGATACTTACGAATCAAGGATTCCGTATCTCCGTCTTCGATAATATTATGTACTAAGGACATCAATCTATCTTGAGGAACCGTATCGAAAAATTTCTCTAGGTCTATATCCACTATCCACTCATAGCCGTCATTTAAGTACTCTAAGAGCTTCATGATGGCTTTTTCACATGACCTATTTGGTCTGAAGCCATAACTCGTATCTGAGAAATGAGGTTCACAAATAGGGTTAATGACTTGAACAATGGCCTGTTGAATCATTCTATCCATAACTGTTGGAATTCCTAGTTGACGGATGCCTCCGTTTGGTTTGGGAATCTCAACTCTGAGAACTGGTTGAGGCTTATATTTTCTCTGTTTTATCAGTTCCTTAGTCAAGCGCCAGTTTTGTCTGAGATAATTATCCATCTCTTCGATAGTCATTCCATCAATCCCAGCTGAGCCTTTATTGGATTTTACTTGATTGTAGGCTTCCAGCATATTTTCGCGTGATAATATCTTATCTAGCAATTTTGACATGTGCGTATTCCTTTCTTGTTTTGGTGCCTGAGGGACATCTTATATTGGTGAGCCTTCATCTAGTCAATACGTGACAGACTCCAGTTCTATCAGACCACTCGTTTTACAGACACAAGTGAAGTAGGATTACTTCAATTAGTTGTTCACCCCTTCGCTCCACTTCCATTACAGAAGTTTCCTCACTACTATGGGTTCGGCTGACTTCTCATGATTCGTTGTTACTACGCTTTCAGCGCTCATGAGACCTCACGGGATAAGTCATACATCTTTCCTCGTTTACTCTCGTGATTTACGCATATAGGTTACGACTACCTTTTTGGACTTTGGAGTTTGAAGCCCCCTTATCCGCTATATACGCCTTACTATCACGTTCCTGTTCGTAGAGCCACGATTTCGCTATCCCTTCCTCTCCCCGCTACCTCACGATAGTCAGGCTTGGGAATCGCTATTGGGTTCACCGGTAGCGGGTGCCCACGGAGGACTTACACCTCAGATGCACGACATGCCCGTCGTACTGCAAAAAAGCAACGGCAAATCCGTTGCTTTTTTTGGAGATAAGGGACTATTGTCCCAGACTCTCTTTAGATAAATATTTATCGTTGTATTCATTTTTCCGATACGCAAACGACATCTACAAATACATATACATCTATGTGCCTTTTTAGGACTTTTTTGACGTCAAAATTGCCTTTATCTACAAATACAAAATGCTTGTAAAATAGCTTAAAATCAAGGATTTTCACCCTCTTGTTCGTTGTAGCAACACTACACACTCCACGTGTGCTAATAGTGCCTACCTATACTATCAAACGAAATGTGGTTAGTCAAATTTAGAATAATAGTATGGAATGAAATTATTTATCTTTATTTAATGCTTTTAGAAGCAGTCGCTCTGTTCTTGAAGAATAAAGATATTTTCTTAACGAATCGCTTACTCTCTTAAACCTGTATAGCAACTCCAATTCGTCATAAATAGACCAAGATAATCTAGACAGTTCCTCTCTCCTCGTCTTCTCAATTTGCTCTTGAGTAAAGTCACACGAAGAAGTAACACGATTATCCAGTTTAGAACCCATCCCTTTTTTTGTATAGAAAGATCTTTCGATTTTTTCTTCTTCATTTAATAAAGGAAAATCAAAAAAATAAAGATACCAAATATCAAATCGTTTAACTGAAAATATTCGTGTATATTTCCTTAATCTATCACTAGATAATTTACTCATAATTTCTCGAAACTCAGTCAAATCAGTGATCTCAACAAATCTAAATGTCTCAATATCTCCAGATATATAATACTGCTGCTCAGCTAATGATATATAATTAGGAACCTCTTTTTTTAAAAATATCTCAACAATTGAATCTTGACATTCAATTACATAATTAAAATTCTCAGATAATTCATAAATATGATTATCAATCCAAATTAATAATTTTTCGTACAATAAGACAACTTCTTCAAAATATTTACTATTTTCCTTATCAATTATTTTTCGAACATCACGTTTTTGACTATAGAAATAGAAGAAAAATACGATTGGTAATATAGTCATCAAAGCTACAAGGGCTGGTAAACTTGAAAAGATATCACTAACATTTACTTTTATTTGTAAAATACCTATTAGAAATTCTTTAAGCTTATGCAAATAATAGACAAAATCTACTTTCAATATCCTCAAAGAGAAACAAGCAGACAAAAATGCCAAGACCATAGGTGTACTTATTATAAGTCTAAATATATTAAGTGATAGCTGAGTCAAGGAGAGTTTCGATATCCCTATCCAAACTGAATTTTTTTCAGAGCTACCATAAGTTACCCAACCTACACGTAATAATCGACTTAGTCTTAACAAATAATAATTTAATCTAATTGTGTAAAGTGCAATACTCACCTTTTTCGCTCTTATCGCCCATTGCCCTAGTTTACTCAAACAAGAACTTACTCCACTATATAACTCAATGATTGCTAAATCATATATCACTAATATAAAGAGTATTTCTAACCAAAATATAATAGTTAATGAAAATAAATTCCTTTGCGAAACTTCTAAATTAGTAGACACAACTAAATTCACTATAACTTGCCAAAAAAATATTAATAATACTATCGCTATAAGCAACAAGATAATTTTATATATTTTATTAAACTTCATACCTTCAACTCTTTCATAAATTTATTTTAATCTGTTAGTCTCTAAAGTCTCTATAATTTCTTCCTAATAATCTTACTCATCACAAATATACAACATTGCATTAAAAAGCTTCAAAAACTCTTGTTCTTCGATTTCTTTCTCCCTCCGACCATGTCCAATCATATGTAGATTTGGTTCATCAAGTATAAACCTATTTGTATCTAAAAAAACAGACGAACAATGTATTAAGCATATTTCACTTAACGACTTCTGGATAAATATAGTATCAGTTTCTTCAACGGCTTTAAATCCTACGAGTATTCTCTCTTGAAGAAGTCCTTTGTGAAACTCTAATTAGTACACCATCAATAACCAAATTTCCTAAAGTGCATGCTACATAAAAATTTTGATTTAAATAGTACTCAACTATTATTTTTTCTAAGGGTTCTGAGTAACATTCCGATTTTTGCAAGTCAATTATAGAATCCCCATGTCTTAACTTTTCTCTAAGGAATTCCGTCTATTCTACTTCAAGACATTCCATTCATCAGCTAAACACGAGGTAAAAGCATTCTTCTTTGCTTTCTAATAAATAAAAGTGATAATAATTTTGAATTAATAATATAAAACTATACTACATTTCCCAAAATGGCATAACAACATTGGTAAAGTTATCACTCCTACAACCCTTTGATTTATTACACTGTTCACAAGTAAGTTGCCAATTTGATGGATCATTATTTCCTCCATTTTGTAAAGGGATGATATGGTCAAAGTTTTCCTTTGTCACTGTTGTATGTGCTTTTGAGAGGTCACAACCACAAATAGAACATCTATTCTTATTCCTATAGATTATTGTATTCTTTAACCAAGCGGGTACATATTTCGCTCGATACAAAATACCATTTTATTTGAGTGTTTCAGGATACTTATCTTTTTTATTTTACCGATATACTGAGCACATTGGATATTAAACTCATATAAGAAATTTTTGTTCCAAAATAAATTAGTAAAGACATCATTTACAAAATGGTCAAGCGCAACTTTTAAAAAAATGTTAAATAACTGAGACGCGTATTCTTCTAACTCTTCTGTAGAGTCATCATAAGCAAATTCAGAAATATCCAATCTCCCTACTTTAGAATAATCAATATCATAATTTTCAAGAATTGAAAACATTTCTATTATTCCTACTACTGGAAAATGCTTATCAAGCAAATATTCTATAGAATAAACCACAATGTATTCTATGTATTTATGTATCGTTGTAACTTTTTGTGGTTTAATTCAACACTCTAATACGTCTTCATAATAATCTTCTAACCAAAAAAACACATCTATAGACTGATCAGTGTCAGTACTTGATTGAATAACTAATGAAGCATACTGCATTACCACATTTAAATTTGGATTAGATATATTACTCATATTTCCCTCCGTAAAATACATTAAAAACAATGATTTCTACAATTGTTATTACCTTACATCTGTTCTATTAAATTACCTTAGTAATTCAGACTTACCGTATCATTTCGTCGGTTTCCCTCCTTATTCTACGAGTCCTATCCCATGGGCGGAGCATCTACTTCTACTTCACTGATGACTCAGCTCGTACAAGCAGTGATACCACATCAACATGATGCGTTTGTGGGACTCAAAAGGTTCGGGGAACCTTTTGAGGATTAACTGCGTTTCTCCAACAAGCTTACACACTCAACATGGTGCGTTTGAGGAAAAAGATCCACCGGCTGGACTTTTTTCAACTCATATCCCAATTCTTGGTAAAGTTTGATATCACGCGCCATGGTTGCGACATTGCATGAGATATAGGCGATGCGGTCTGCTCCTGTTTGGCTACTTGCCTTGATAAAGCTTTCTGTGAGTCCTTTTCTTGGTGGGTCCACTAGGATAAGACTTGGTTGAATCCCATCTTTGAGCCAATTTTTCATAGCATTTTCAGCTGTGTCACAAACATAGTGGGCGTTTGAGATATTGTTCAGTTGAGCATTCTTTTTGCTATTCTCAACCGCTTCTGGAATTACCTCAACACCATAGACTTCCTTGACATGTTTCGCAACAGAGAGGCCAATCGTCCCGATACCAGAATAGGCATCAATGACCACATCATCTGATTTTAATGCTGCAAAGTCAATGGCTGTTTGATAAAGTTTTTCAGCCATTTCAGTATTGACTTGGTAAAAAGCGGGTCCAGAGATTTGGTAGTCATTTCCCAACATTTGGTCAGTAATATAGTCTTGACCATAAAGGGTGCGCCATTCCTTGCCAAAAATCGCATTGGTGTTCTGATCATTGATATTTTGCATAACCGACACAATCTCTGGGAACTGCTTGGTTAATTGTTCAATCAATTGGTCAACACGAAAAACTTTGGGACGAGTTGTTACCAAAATAACCATGATTTGGCCAGAATAGTGTCCGCGACGCACCACAAGGTTCCGAATCAAGCCAGCTTGTTCCTTTTCATCATAAGGTTTCAAATCATAACGGCGGAGCAAGTCGCGTAGGGCTACTACTACCTCGTCAATCACAGGATCTTGGATAAAGAAATCTTCCAGAGGCATGAGGTCGTGCGAATTCTTACGGAAAAATCCTGTTTCTAAGGCACCATTTACTCTACGAACAGGGACCTGTGCCTTGTTGCGGTACTTGACTGGATTTTCCATGCCGAGTGTTTCAGCAACCTCTACATCTGCAATTCCAGCAATCTTATATAGACTGTCTTTGACTTGTTTGGTTTTAAACTTGAGCTGTTCTGGATAGGAAAGGTGTCCTAAATCAGCAATTCCTGAACGCAGGTAAGCCAAATCTAGATCTTGATTACGGTGTGGTGATTGGACAAGGTATTCTTCAACTTTACCAAAACCAATCTTTTTATTGACCTTGAGAACTCGCATAAGGATATTTTCAGTTGGTAAAGCATTCTCTACAAAAAATACCAAACCATCCACCTTTGCCACGCCTGAACCTTCATGGGTCAAATCAACAATTTCAACTTCTACAATATCATTTTTCTTTAACATTCTCTTCTCTTTCTATTGGCCGACAAAAAAGACGGCAACGTTGCGGTTACCATCTATTATACCATGAAATTTCTTAAGAACCAAAACTCTTGAAGAAGTTGACAATGGCTTGCCAGAGGGAGCTTAAAAAGTTCCCGCCGTCCTCTAGCGCCTTATCCGCATCAAAGTTAAGGTTGATATTTTTAAAACTGTCGCCAGCTTGTGAAACAATACTTTGTTTAAGGTCATTCAAGGTTTTAGTGAAGTCTGCATTGCTGAGGATATCACTCTTTGAAAGATTCAAAGCAAAATTGATGATAATATTGATTTGGTTTCCTGTTATCACCTGATCAAGTTTGTAATTTTTCAAGGTATCTTCAACAATTTTACGGACATCTTCCTCTGTCAGATTTCCCTTGCTTTCTTTAGCTTTGGCGAGTGCTGACTTGATATCGGCTAGGGCAACGTTTAATTTATTAGCATCATAGCCAGTTTTGTCCTTGTTTTCAGCATTGATATCGGACAAAGCCTTTAGCTCTTCTTGAGCCAAGTCTTTATTCGCTTGTGGTACCTTGGCTCCATTAGCTTCCAGCGAATAATAAATCCCTGCTAAAGCACTTTCTCCTGTAACTGGAATGGGTGCTGCTACAGTGATTTTGGCATGTTCCATACCCAGCGTTACTGCTGCGTTTCGGTACATATCCTGAGTCACCTTAGTGATATTTTCTGGTGTTTCAATCTTGACCTCTAAAGGCGACTTGTCACCCAGTTTTTGAATCTTGGCTGATGAATACAGTTGTAAGCTAGAGTCATTTGCCACATTCATGATTTTAGAATAGACATCAGGCGTCATAGTCTTGAGTTCTTTAGTATCTGTTGAGGCATTGTAGCCTAGTTTTTTTAGAGTTTGATTTTTTTGATCTTCAGACAATGAAGAACCTAGGACATATTCAGGTTGGACGTAGGTTTCATCGATAACTTTTTGAACATCTGTTGCTGCATGGACGCTATTCATAGCTGTTACTGCCCACAAGACCGCAGCACTAGTCAGAAAGAGTTTCTTTCTCATTGGGAATTTCCTCCTTTACCTTTCTAGAGTAATATATCTATCTTAAAGAAAACTTATAAAAAACACCTGGACTAGCCAGATGTCGAAAAGAGAGTGAAACATTTGATGATGTAAAGGTTGAGTTGCACCTGTCTAGAATAATAATAGTTCCCTCCATTTACATAGAGTTCGGCTCCATGAAAAATGGAAATGGGGTGAATATAACTATAAGTCTTTCCAGTGGTATTGCCAAGCAAGGGAGCAACAGTCTCACGAGAGTACTGTTTGGCCAGAGCCAAGGTGTTTTCCTTGCCGTTTTGGGCGATAAAATCGATATAGGCAGGTCCAAAATTATAGGCTTGAACAGCCGTCCAGACATCAACCCCCTTCTTCTGGGCCAGATAGAGATTGTCTGTCAGAGTTTGAACGCCTTGGCGAATGCTAGAGGAATTATCATTGATGGTGTTGGTGGAACCACTTGCAGACTCACTAGACTGCATAACATCGCCTTCTTTTCCTTTTGTTTCAGTATAAATCATAGCGAGCACAAGCTCTTCGTTTGCTGGGGTGTCTTTTTCACTCAAGATCTCTCGCACCATGGGTTGGTAGGTCATGACTTGCTTGACATCTTGGTGAACACGGTAAGCTTTATAGCCAGCAAAAAGGAAGACTGCTAGTACAAGCACTCTTAGAATTCGTTTAAACATTATTTACTTTGAATATCCTCGATATTTTTGATTAAGATAGAGTAGGTTCCATTGTCGTTTTGGATAAACTCAACAGACTCGGCGTCTTGATAGACGTTATTGGGAACGATGAGTTCAATTCCATTTGACAAGGAAAGTTTTTGGTTTTCAAATTTCTTTAATTGGCGACTGGCATCAATTTCATCAAATTGAACAGGTTCTGGGACAGCTTCTTTAACTTGGTCAATAAAGCTCAAACGAGCCGTCAGATTGTTGTCAAAAAGGTCGTTGGCCAATTTTTCAGGTGACAACTCATTGCTTTCTTCTAGGTTGTTGAAAATCGCTGATTTGACCTTAGATTGAAATTGAAAATCATCTGTGTTAAAAGTCTCAGCAATGCGCTGGGCTGTTTTTTCCAGTTCTTTGATAGATTTCTTAGGAGAAATCTTAGGAGCGACAGCAAGAAGATTATCTGAAAAATAGTTCAAAAAAGTCCCGTTGTACTTGATTCGTTTTTCAATCAGATGGTACTTGCGACTCTGAAGATTAACCACCAAGGCCTCATCAGCCCCTGTTCCAAATCCAGGCAAGTTATTCTGAGTCAGCTTGATTGGATTATCAACTTCTCCTCCGAGGTGGGTCAAGGTCTCCCGCAGAGCAATTCGCAAGAAAGCGAAATGTTCCACGCCTTCTTTAGAAAATTGCACAAAAATCAAGTCATTGGTCTTGAGGTTTTCAGAAATACTGAACTCTTCTTTCCAGAGATTAGCCAGTGTTACTGATGTCTCCAACAAATCGTCTGTGATATGATTGAAGAAGGGATTTTCTTCCTCGAAAATCCCAGTCTTAGCTTCATCTGAATACACACGTTCAATTTTTTTACGCAGGTATTCTTCGATTTTTGGAGTAATATTGAGAAACTTATCCGCTAGGAACAGCTCGGTATCATCCGGACTGAACTGGTGAATAATGGCTTTCTTAATATAAATGTCCATAAAAGTTTTAGTCCTCGTATAGTGGGAAGGCATCTGTCAATTCTTTGACTGAACTTCTCACTTCTTCTAAGACAGCTTCATTTTCTGCATTCTTGAGAGTTTTAATGATGAGCTCAGCCACTTTGCGACTTTCTTCTTCACCAAATCCACGCGCAGTAATGGCTGCAGATCCGATACGAATCCCACTTGTCTTGAATGGTGACAAGGTTTCGTAAGGAATTGAATTTTTATTTAGGGTAATATTGACTTCATCCAGCAAGTTTTGAGCAACTTTTCCGTTTTCTACAACCTTAGTCACATCCACTAGGAAGAGATGGTTTTCAGTCCCACCAGAAATGATACGGAAATCAGGATCTTGCAAGAAGACTTCTACCATAGCCTTGCTGTTTTTGATGACATTGGCAGCGTATTCCTTGAAAGCCGGATCTAATATCTCTTTAAAGGAAACAGCCTTAGCGGCCACAACATGCTCCAAAGGACCACCCTGAATACCAGGGAAAATAGCTGAATTGATTTTCTTAGCTAAGTCTTCATCATTGGTCAAAATCAAACCACCACGAGGGCCACGAAGGGTTTTGTGGGTTGTGGTTGTCGTGATATGAGCGTATGGCACTGGGCTTGGATGTAGACCAGCAGCAACCAAACCAGCGATATGAGCCATATCTACCATAAGTTTAGCCCCAACGGCATCTGCAATTTCACGGAATTTTGAAAAGTCGATAATTTGAGAATAGGCTGACGCACCAGCTACGATCAATTTTGGTTTTACTTCTTGGGCTTGTTTTAAGATGGCATCAAAATCCAAGAATTCCGTTTCAGGATCCACACTATAAGAAACAAAGTTGTAGGTTTGACCAGAGAAGCTGACAGGAGCTCCGTGGGTTAAGTGTCCACCTGCTGCCAAATCCATCCCCATAACGGTATCACCTGGCTCAATCAAAGCCATGTAAGCCGCACAGTTGGCCTGACTTCCTGAGTGAGGTTGAACATTGGCGAATTTAGCGCCGAAAATTTCTTTTGCGCGTTCAATAGCAAGAGTCTCTACTACGTCTACTACATCAGTTCCACCATAATAACGGCGTCCTGGGTATCCTTCGGCGTATTTATTCGTCAAGATAGACCCTTGAGCTGCCATAACAGCCTTGGAAACAACGTTTTCCGAAGCAATCAACTCAATGTTGTTTTGTTGGCGTTCTTCTTCTTTGGCAATAGCATTCCAGAGATCAGCATCATATGCTTTAAAATCATCTTTATCAAAAATCATAGGTCTTCTCCTTTATAGTGTGACTGGTCCATTAGTTTAATTTTTTATTAGAAAATTAAACTAAAAGATGCGAATAAACCGTTTCTGCACTTTATCACAAGTATAACCAACTTTTTCATAAAATGCATGAGCTCCCAGACGATGATCGGCAGAGTTTAAGCGGATAAACTCATAACCACGTCTTTTGGCTTCTTGTTCCAACCCTTGTAGTAAACTTTTACCAATACCTTGACCTTGCGCTTGAGGTGAAACTGCTAAGGCTAAGATATTAAATCCTGCTTTGGAATAAAGTGATTCATAGACCTCAGCGTGGACATATCCAAGCAAGGCATGACTAGCTTCATCCTCATAAGCAAGTAAGAAATGATGGGGATCCTGAGATAGTCTAGCTAGTTGACTAGCCGTTTCCTCTGGACTAAAAGAATAGCCCAAAGCATCTTGGTTGATCTCACATATTGCTTTCACATCAGTTTCTCTTAAATTTCTTAGCATTTCATGCCTCCTCGAAAGAAATCTCTGGCAACTGAGCAAGAATATCGTCTCGCTTAATGGCCCCTTGGCGTAAGATTTTCACCTTGTCTCCCGACAAATCCAAAATAGTTGAATCCTGTCCAGTTAGAAAAGCATCGTCTTCCAGACCCAGAACCTCTTGGTCAAAATCCTCTAGAATTTGATTAAAGGTCACTCCACTTGCCTGACCTGAAATATTGGCAGACGGCCCAATCAAGGGCCCTGTCACTCGAATTAAATCCAGTGTGATAGGGTGACTGGGCATCCGAAATCCAACAGTTTCAAGACCAGAATTGACCCAATAGGGAACTCGGTCATTGGCTTCGAGAATAATGGTCAAGGGACCTGGTAAAAAGGTCTCGACAAGTTTTTGTAGATAAGCTGGCTGATTCTTTGAAAAGTGCAAGATAACCTCTAAAGAGGCGATATTGAGATTGAGTGCTTTGTCTCTAGGACGACGTTTGAGCTGGTAAACATGGTCAACTGCTTTTTCGTCTAGCGCCTTGGCAAAAAGACCATAAACCGTCTCTGTAGGCAGAACGACTGCTCCGCCCTTTTCCAACTCTTGTCTAATCCTGTCCATCATCAACCACGACCATCCTATCTTGACCAAATTGGTCCTTGAGTATTCGTACTCGCTTTTCAGGAAGATGTTTCCTAAAAAGTTCAGGAACACTTTGACCTTGCTTGTATCCAATTTCAAGGTAAATCTTACCACCATCTTTGAGATAGTCTTTTGCATCTTCCGCAATTCTACGGTAAATAGCTAGGCCATCCTCGTCTGCAAAGAGAGCTAGATGAGGCTCCGAATGCAAGACATTCAAGCTGACCTCTGACTCATCTTCACGAGAGATATAGGGTGGATTGGAAACAATTATATCATATTTTTCAGAAATTTCTGTAAAACAGTCAGATTTTTTTAAAAATATTTGAAGATTTTGATTTTTAGCATTTTCCTTAGCTAAATCTAAGGCATCTTGGGAAATATCTACTGCCGTCACTGACCAAGCTGGTCTATTTTTTGCTAAGGCGAGAGCAATAGCTCCACTTCCTGTTCCAATATCCAGAACTGAAAGATTCGTCTCAGGATTTTCAGCCAGGATAAGCTCCACCAACTCCTCTGTTTCTGGACGAGGGATCAATACTCGCTCATCAACTTTTAACTGCATTCCATAAAAATCTGCCTGTCCAATGATGTACTGAGCCGGTTTATGAGCTGCTAACTGTTGGAAAATTCCTTTTACAAATACTTCTTCCTCTTTTGTCACCTCTTGCTGGAGGGCAAAAACAAAGTCCGTAAAAGAGAGATTTTTCAGGCTACGATAGACAAAAGAGAGGCTTTCAGCTTCCTCTCCTTGTCCTATCAACTCTTCTTCAAAATCTGAAAATAATTGAGCTAATTTCATTATTTGTTTAATTCTTCCAATTTTTGTGTTTGGTCATAAAGAACCAAGGCATCCACAACTTCATCCAATTTACCAGACAAAATAGTATCTAGTTTTTGGAGAGTCAAGCCGATACGGTGGTCTGTGACACGGTTTTGTGGGAAGTTATAAGTACGAATCCGTTCTGAACGGTCACCAGTACCGATTGTTGACTTACGCTCAGCGTCTTGTTCATCTTGTGCAATTTGTGCAAAGTGGTCAGCAACACGCGCACGAATGATTTTCATGGCTTTCTCACGGTTTTTCTGCTGGGTACGTTCTTCCTGCATCTCAACCTTGATATTGGTTGGCAAGTGAACGATACGAACGGCAGTCGCAACCTTATTGACGTTCTGTCCACCAGCACCAGAGGCGTGATAGATGTCAACACGAAGGTCTTTTGGATCAATGTCGTATTCAACCTCTTCAACTTCTGGCATAATAAGAACTGTCGCTGTCGAAGTATGAACACGGCCTTGGCTTTCTGTCACAGGGACCCGTTGCACACGGTGGGCACCTGATTCGTACTTAAGCTTAGAGTATACAGACTGACCTGAAACCATGGCAACCACTTCTTTGAAACCACCGACACCATTCATAGAGGCTTCCATGACTTCAAAGCGCCAGCCTTGTGCTTCCGCATACTTTTGGTACATGGTTAAAAGGTCTCCAGCGAAAAGTGCTGCTTCGTCGCCTCCAGCTGCTCCACGGATTTCTAGGATGATATTCTTGTCATCGTTTGGATCCTTTGGAAGGAGTAAAATTTTGAGTTTTTCTTCGTATTCTTCTTTTTCAGCCTTGGCATCTTTGAGCTCTTGCTTGGCCATTTCTTCCAAGTCCGCATCTCCACCTGATTCCTTAATCATTTCTTCAGCGTCAACGATGTTTTGAAGGACTTGTTTGTACTCACGGTAGGCTGTTACTGTATCACGAGTTGAAGCTTCTTCTTTTGAAAGCTCCATAAAACGTTTGGTGTCAGAGACCACATCCGGGTCACTGAGCAATTCTCCTAATTCTTCATAACGGTCTTCTACAGCTTGTAGTTGATCATAGATGTTCATTTTTTCTCCTTATTTCTCAATTGTCAAATCATAGATTGCTACTACTTCGTTCTCGGATATTTCCCCAGTTTCTTTAAATCCATAACTGAGGTAACATGATCTTGCATGTTCGTTTTCTGGTTCATAAGACAACCAAAGTTTATTGCCTAAACCTGCTGGCGCTGTCCGAACATAGTCTAGTACTTTATCCATAATTGGTTTAAAATATCCTTGATTTTGAAAATTCTTATCAATCATAAACCGAAATAGTAAATAATTTCCACTACTAATTCCGATCTTTTTATCATAAGCTATCATCACAAAACCTATAATTGCATCATTATCATAAACTGCCAATGGAGCTACAAAATCTCCATTTTTAGTGTAGACGTATGCTTCAGCTAAACTAATTGCGTTGGTTGCAATGAATTGTTTTTGATATTCCTTGACATCCAAATTCAAAACATCAAAATAATTTTCCATTGTAACATCTCTTAGTTCAATTGTCATAGTTTTGCTCCTTGTTAGAGGTTATCATTGGCGCAAAATAATGTTTACGGCAAACTGAGATATAGGTTTCATTACCACCAATCTGGATCTGTTCTCCATCATAAACGGGCAGTCCATCCTGTGTTCGCAAAACCATAGTCGCCTTTTTCTTACAATACTGACAGATGGTTTTAATCTCATCGATTTTATCTGCTAAAAGCAAGAGATACTTGGAACCTTCGAACAGTTCATTGCGAAAGTCATTTTTCAAGCCAAAAGCCATGACAGGTATGTCTAACTCATCCACAACACGAGCTAGATCGTAAACATGGTGACGCTTGAGAAACTGGGCTTCATCGACCAAAACACAGTAAGGTTTTTCTGGTAGGTCTCGGATATAGCCGAAGATATCCGTCGTTTCCTCAATCGCAATGGCAGGGCGTTTCATACCAATCCGACTCGACACATAGCCAACACCGTCACGCGTATCCAGAGCCGAGGTCATAATCACAACACCTTTTCCTTGCTCCTCATAGTTATAGGCCACCTTGAGAATCTCAATCGTCTTACCAGAGTTCATGGTCCCATAACGATAATACAACTGTGCCATGTTTCTTGCTTCACGTCCATTTCTAAATTTTTGCTACATTCTAGTATATCATAATTTTCTTAAGCTTTAAACGGCAAAATGTGGTAAAATAGAAGAAATCAAAAACTAGTGGAGGAAGCTATTATGCCATTTGTACGCATCGATTTATTTGAAGGACGCACGCTCGAGCAAAAGAAGGCTCTTGCTAAGGAAGTAACGGAAGCGGTTGTCCGTAACACTGGAGCACCTCAATCAGCTGTTCATGTCATCATCAACGACATGCCAGAAGGAACTTACTTTCCACAAGGGGAAATGCGTACCAAATAAGCTAGCTTAAGCAGAAATGCTTAGGCTTTTTCAATCTCCAAGTAGCATCCATTGAAGAAATAGCCTAAATTTGTTACAATTTGAAAGGATACTTGGAAAAATTTCCAAGAAAAGAGCTATTAATTAAAGGAAACATTATGATTACACGTGAATTTGATACCATCGCTGCTATCTCTACTCCACTAGGTGAAGGGGCTATTGGTATTGTCCGCCTGAGCGGAACAGAAAGTTTTGCGATTGCGCAAAAGATTTTTAAAGGAAAAGACTTGAGTCAGGTTGCTAGCCATACCCTTAACTACGGTCACATTGTTGACCCTCAAAATGGTAAGGTCATGGACGAGGTTATGGTTGGAGCCATGAAGTCTCCAAAGACCTTCACTCGTGAGGATATTATCGAGATTAACACCCACGGTGGGATTGCGGTGACCAATGAGATTCTCCAGCTAGCTATCCGTGAAGGAGCTCGGTTGGCAGAACCTGGTGAATTTACCAAACGTGCCTTCCTAAATGGACGTGTTGACTTGACTCAGGCTGAAGCCGTTATGGACATCATCCGTGCTAAGACAGACAAGGCTATGAACATTGCAGTTAAACAATTAGACGGCTCCCTTTCTGACCTGATTAACAATACCCGTCAAGAAATCCTCAATACACTTGCCCAAGTCGAGGTGAATATTGATTATCCTGAGTACGACGATGTTGAGGAAGCCACTACTGCTGTGGTCCGTGAGAAGACTATGGAGTTTGAACAATTACTAACTAATCTCCTTAGGACAGCCCGTCGTGGCAAAATCCTTCGGGAAGGAATTTCTACAGCAATCATCGGCCGTCCCAATGTTGGGAAATCTAGCCTTCTCAACAACCTCTTGCGTGAGGACAAGGCTATCGTTACAGATATTGCTGGTACAACCCGTGATGTCATCGAAGAATACGTCAACATCAATGGTGTTCCTCTCAAATTGATTGATACAGCTGGTATCCGTGAAACGGATGATATCGTTGAACAAATCGGTGTTGAGCGTTCGAAAAAAGCTCTTAAGGAAGCTGACTTGGTTCTGCTAGTACTAAACTCTAGCGAGCCCTTAACTGCCCAAGACCGACAACTTCTTGAGATTAGCCAAGATACAAACCGTATTATTCTTCTTAATAAAACCGACCTGCCTGAAGCGATTGAAACTTCGGAACTACCTGAAGACGTCATCCGCATTTCAGTCCTTAAAAACCAAAACATCGATAAGATTGAAGAGAGAATCAACAACCTCTTCTTTGAAAATGCTGGTTTGGTTGAGCAAGATGCCACTTACTTGTCAAATGCCCGTCATATTTCCTTGATTGAGAAGGCTGTTGAAAGCCTACAGGCTGTTAATGAAGGGCTGGAACTAGGTATGCCAGTTGACTTGCTTCAAGTTGACTTGACTCGTACTTGGGAAATCCTCGGAGAAATCACTGGGGATGCTGCACCAGATGAACTCATTACCCAACTTTTTAGCCAATTCTGTTTAGGAAAATAAGAAAAATCCATGATCGTTCGTGCGGTCATGGATTTTATTGTCTTATTAGTAATCTGGTCTTAAGACACCTGTTACAGTTGCCTTGGTCGCTTCGTAGTCGCCATCTACGACGACTTTGATAATGCGTTTGGCATCTTCTTCTGGTGCTGGAACTAGAGGTAAGCGTGTTGGTCCAGCTTCAAATCCCATATAGTTCAGAACAGCTTTAACTGGAGCAGGACTTGGATAAGAGAAGAGGGCATTAACCTTAGGAATGAATTTACGCTGAATAGCTGCCGCTTTCTTCATATCGCTTTCTGCAATGGCAGTAAACATCTCGTGCATCTCATCTCCATTTGTATGGGATGCAACAGAAATAACCCCATCAGCACCAAGGTTCATGGCATGGAAAGCATCTCCATCCTCACCAGTATAGACCAAGAACTCTTCTGGTTTGTGCTCAATCAAGTAAGCCATATTAGCCAAACTAGTACATTCTTTGACACCAATAATATTTGGATGGTCAGCCAAGCGAAGCATGGTTTCTGGAGTCAATTCGACAACCACACGCCCAGGAATGTTATAGATAATAATTGGTAGGTCAGAAGCATCTGCAATGGCTTTAAAATGCTGATACATTCCTTCTTGCGAAGGTTTGTTGTAGTAAGGAACAATAGCAAGTCCAGCAGCAAAGCCGCCAAATTCTGCTACTTCTTTGACAAACTCAATAGAGTCACGCGTATCATTAGTACCTACACCCGCAATCAAAGGAACGCGTCCATTGACAATCTTTTGTACAGCCGCAAAGAGTTCCAACTCCTCATCGTGGGTCAAAGTTGGACTCTCAGCAGTGGTCCCTGCGAGGAGAATTCCGTCTGTATGATGCGCTAACAGATGCTCAATCAAGGCTGGAATAGCGTCAAAGTTGATAGAACCATCCTCATGGAAGGGGGTAATAAAAGCTGTGATGATTTTACACTCTTTTAAATCTTGATAAGACATGAAAACACCTCTCTATTTCAAAGAAGGAGTTCATCTGAACTCCTAAACGATATAACTATTTTAATTCAAATTTCAATTCAGCTGTTGGACGAACCAATCCACGTTCGTGAAGAGTTTCTGCAATCTGAACTGAGTTCCAAGCAGCACCTTTGAGAAGGTTATCTGAAACAACCCACATGTGGATTCCTTTTTCAGCATCCAAGTCTTTACGGATACGACCAACAAAGGTATCACGCGAACCCACTGCATTGATGGCTTGAGGATAAATTTGATGAGCGACATCATCTTCAAGGACAGCACCTGGGAAAGCTGCGATAGCTGCTTTTACTTCTTCGATTGGAGCCACTTCTTTTGTTTCGATGTAAACAGACTCAGAGTGAGCTGACAAGACTGGAATACGCACACATGTTGCAGATACTGCAATGCTATCATCTTCCATGATTTTCTTAGTTTCCTTGGTCATCTTCATCTCTTCGTATGTGTAATCATTGTCAGTGAAGACATCGATTTGTGGAAGAGCGTTAAAGGCGATAGGATAATGTTTCTTGTCACCGCCTGAAGGTAAGATTTCCGCATGCAAATCACGTGGTTTCACACCATCATTCAAGACTTCACGAAGTTCACGTTGTGTTTCAAGAATTGCTCCCATACCAGCACCTGAAACTGCTTGGTAAGTTGAAACAATGATACGATCCAAGCCCCATTTTTGACGAACTGGCTCAAGAGCTACCATCATTTGGATTGTTGAACAGTTAGGGCAGGCAATAATACCGTTGTGGGCATCAAGTGCATGAGCATTGACCTCTGGGACAACCAATGGTACATCAGGATTTTGACGGAAGTAAGATGTATTATCTACTACTACCGCGCCAGCTTTAACTGCGTATGGTGCATACTTAGCTGATGTAGAACCGCCTGCTGAAAAGAGAGCAATGTCAACTCCTTCAAAAGCTGTTTCAATCGTTTCTTCAATCGTAATGTCTTGGTCTTTAAATTTCAAAGTCTTGCCTGCTGAACGTGCAGAAGCAAGTAAACGAATTTTATCGATTGGAAGTGTTGATTCTTCCAACATTTTTATCATCTGAGCACCGACAGCACCTGTCGCGCCGACTACAGCAACTGTATATCCCATACATAACCTCTTTCGGAATTTTCTAAAAATTTCTATAATAGAAGTATTATACTACTTTTTCCATGAATTGCAAAGCTTTTTCATCATTTTTCGGAAAATAAAAATCCCCAATCGCTAGACTAGGGACTAAGAGGCATCTTCATGTGATGAGCAGGTTCACACAACTCATCAAGGTCCGCTCCTGCGTTATGACCTCCTTATGCTCAATAGTAGTCCGAAGACTACCTATCGACTCATCGCATCTTCTATTCTACTAAAGAGAATCACTTTTGTCAACAGACGAAACTCTTTAGTTTCATTTACACAGATGAATAGAAATATCTTTGAAACATTTGATACAGACATAACAAAAACCCTTTATTTATAAGGGTTTTCTTGTCTATTATATGCTAATTGCCGGGATTGAACCGGCGACCTCATCCTTACCATGGATGCGCTCTGCCAACTGAGCTAAATCAGCTTACTTAAGAAGTATACTATAATCAGAAAAACTTGTCAAGTTTCCTTAGAAATTTTCTATAAGAAAAAGCCAGGTAAAGGCTACCTAGCTTGTCCTGTTCTATTTGCTTAAATCAATTCGACGACCAATTTTACCGATAATAATCGCTCCAATAATCAATGAGGCAAATTCACCAATCCCTGTTGTAAACCAAGTAAGGAAGAATGGTAATTCTGCTACAATATTTAACTCTGCAGCGATAGTAAACATGGAAATTGAAAAGAGGATTGAAAAGAAGAAATGATCTTTTCGAATCAATCCGTTAAAGAGGTAATCCTTGCTGTATTTTGCAAAAAGCCAAACACCTAGACTGAGGAATACTAGGGTTGATCCACCACCAACAAAGACATCTAGCAGTCCGAAGCTAAAGAAATTAGCAATCATACAACCGATGGTAACTCCGATGATGTACTTAGGATTGTAAAAAGCCATAAAGTTCATCATTTCTGAAATACGGAACTGATAAGCACCATAGCTAATGGCATTTAGAGGCGGTGTGACAGTCAAAACGACATAGATAGCAGCGACGATTGCAATATCTGCAACATCACGAATAGTTAATTTTTTCATCTTTTCTCCTTTGGCGGTTGCCCGCGTGTAATATGCTTGGTGAAAGAAGCTAAGCACCAAGGGTTGCTTTATTCAACCCTACTAGTATAGCACAATAGCCTGCTTTATGCTATACTTAAAGCATGAAAAAACCTATTCAAAAATTTTTTAACAATGAAATCTTAGCCTATCTCTTTTTTGGCCTTGCAACAACTCTAGTTTCAATTCTCTCACGACTAGTCATTTATCAGCTAACTCATAAAGAACTCCTCGCTACTGCCCTAGCAAATATTATTGGTATCCTATTTGCCTTTATCACAAATGATACGATTGTATTTAAGCAAGCAAGGAAGAGTCGACTTATCCGTTTAGTGAAATTTTTTCTTGCCCGCCTTTCTACTTTTCTGTTAGATTTGCTCTTTACTTTTCTGTTTGTGACTCAATTCCCTCATATCATAGGGCAATTCGTAAATGAAAACATTGATAAGATAAATGCTATTGAAACAATAATTGCACAAATACTCATTATTATCATCAATTATATCTTGAGCAAGGTCTATATTTTTAGAAAATAATGTTCCATTTATGAGCCTTTTAATTGCCTTCTATAATGATTTAGGATACAATGAAACACGAAACGTTGAAAGGAAAACAGTATGTTAAAAAATCTAAAATCATTCTTGCTTCGAGGAAATGTTATTGACCTTGCTGTCGGTGTTGTCATTGCCTCTGCTTTTGGTGCTATCGTTACTTCACTTGTAAACGACATTATCACTCCTCTTATTTTAAATCCAGCTTTGAAAGCTGCTAAAGTCGAACGTATCGCTCAACTTTCTTGGCATGGAGTCGGCTATGGTAACTTTTTAAGTGCTATTATCAATTTTATCTTTGTGGGTACCGCCCTCTTCTTTATTATCAAGGGTATTGAAAAAGCACAGAAACTGACTGGCATAAAGGAAGAAAAAACTGACGAAAAAAAACCAACCGAATTGGAAGTCCTTCAAGAAATCAAAGCTCTTCTTGAGAAAAAATAATCGTTTAAAAGGATCTAGCACAAAGCTAAATCCTTTTTTCTTTACTCTTTGGGTAACTTGCCTGCTTTTTCTAGCATCTTCTTGATAAGATAAGGCATCTTGACATTCTCCCGACCTTTTTTCTCAATTAGTTTTTTCACAAATTCAGGCATTTGTAAATCTTGAGATTCAGCCAAAATGTTTTTCGTCTCATCTGAAGGAACTAACTCATCAAAGGTTTCTTCTTCTGGAAGAAATTCCTTAAACTCTTGATGTTCATTGGCTCTGACTGTATTAATCAAGGCAGCAATTAAGCGAGAATCCGTATTTGGCATTGGTGGACGATGGTAGTTGACACCCAATTCCTGACATAACTCATAACATTCCACATCATTATCAAACAAGACCTCAATATGCTCACTAATGAAGCTGATAGGAACAAAAATATAATGGTCTGGATGTTCTGTCTGTTCTCTGAGATACTCCAAAACATCTGGCTTAATCCATGGAATACCGATATCACTTTCACTCTGCCAAGTGTTGGTATATTGTTCGGAACTCAAACCTAGTTTTTCAGCGACTAACTTGCTATTTTCAAAAATTTGATCGATATAGGGATCACCAAAATCCAAGGCAAAAATGGGCACACTGTGGGCTGAAAAGATGACTTTAAAGCTATCCTGCTTTACTTCTTCTTTTAAAATCTTAGCAATTTCATCTGCCCAATAGTTTAAGAGCTCTTCTTCCTGATACCAGTCCTTAATGACCAAAAATTGAATTTGCTTGCTTTCTAAAAATTTCTCATAGCCCATGACAGAGTAAAAAGAATAATGAGGCTCCAAAATCAAGCAAATACACTGTTCAATGCCGTCTGCTTCCATCTGACCAATCACATCTGGGATAAAGGGTTTGGAAAATTTATTGGCAAAATAGACACTATATTCATTTCCCAGTCTAGCTTCTACCAAGGCAACCTCTTCACGGGTAATTCTTTGTAGAGGTGTGCCTCCAATTCGTACATAATTATCATAGAGAGTTTGAATCTCATGGTCTTGAGGTCTTACTCCACGACGAATATTTGTGAAAAAATCAGCTACACCTTCAAAGGTAATCTCTTCCGGTGAACCGAAGGTCATCATTAAAATTGCTTTTTTCATAACTGCTTCCTTGTGATATTTTTATCAAATTTATTTTATCATGAATCCACTGATAAGTAAACGCTAATATAGCGACATTCACAATCTTTTGTTTTTCTCTTCTTTCTATGATACAATGGAAAAAATGAATTCAAAAGGAGTTTTTTATGACTTACCCCAATCTCTTGGACCGCTTCTTAACCTACGTTAAGGTCAACACGCGCTCTGATGAACACTCTACTACTACTCCAAGTACGCAGAGTCAGGTAGATTTTGCTACAAATGTTCTTATTCCTGAAATGAAACGTGTTGGACTTCAAAACGTCTACTACCTTCCAAATGGTTTTGCAATTGGGACCTTGCCAGCCAATGATCCAGCTCTAACACGAAAAATTGGCTTCATCTCCCATATGGATACTGCTGATTTTAATGCCGAAGGAGTCAATCCACAGGTAATTGAAAACTACGATGGTAGTGTGATTGAACTTGGAAATTCTGGTTTCAAACTCGATCCAGCCGACTTTAAGAGTCTTGAGAAATATCCAGGACAAACGCTCATCACAACCGACGGAACAAGCTTGCTAGGTGCTGATGACAAGTCAGGAATTGCTGAAATTATGACTGCTATTGAATATCTGACTGCCCACCCTGAAATCAAACACTGTGAGATTCGTGTTGGTTTTGGTCCAGATGAGGAAATCGGTGTTGGTGCTAATCAATTTGATGCAGATGATTTTGATGTGGACTTTGCCTACACAGTTGATGGTGGTCCATTAGGTGAGCTTCAGTACGAGACCTTCTCAGCAGCTGGGGCTGAATTGCATTTCCAAGGACGCAATGTCCACCCTGGTACTGCAAAGGGACAGATGGTAAATGCTCTGCAATTAGCAATTGATTTCCATAATCAACTCCCTGAAACTGACCGTCCTGAACTGACAGAGGGTTACCAAGGTTTCTATCATCTTATGGATGTGACAGGTAGTGTCGAGGAAGCGCGTGCAAGCTACATCATTCGCGATTTTGAAAAAGATGCCTTTGAAGCTCGTAAAACAACTATGCAGTCTATCGCTGATAAGATGAATCAAGAACTTGGTAGCGACCGTATCACCCTCAACTTGACAGACCAGTACTACAATATGAAAGAAGTCATTGAGAAAGATATGACTCCAATTACCATTGCCAAAGCCGTTATGGAAGATCTAGGTATCACTCCTATTATCGAACCAATCCGTGGAGGGACAGACGGCTCTAAGATTTCCTTTATGGGAATCCCAACTCCCAATATCTTTGCTGGTGGCGAGAACATGCACGGTCGTTTTGAATACGTCAGCCTTCAGACTATGGAACGTGCAGTTGATACAATTATTGGCATCGTAGCTTATAAAGACTAAAAAGACGAGGTAGCTCAGCTACTTCGCCTTTCTTTTTATTCTGCTGGTTTTTCTTGATTTCCAGTAGCTGTAGAAGATTCTGTTGTTTCATTTTTTGAAGTTGATTCAACAGGTTTAGAATCTCTTGTATTGGTTGGTTTGTTTTCGTCGCTAGCAGTTTCACTGTTAGATTCTGCAGTTGCGTTTGGTTGGTTCTCAGCACTGGTATTATCACCATTTGCCTCGGCATTTCTTGCTGGACTTGTTTCTTCACTTGCGCTAGCTTTTGACTGGATTTGGTGATTCAAAACTAGAATAGCTTTTGTCAATTCAAGTAAAGCTGCTTTGTCTTTACTCTTAGCAGAAAGTTGATCTAGTAATGCATCCACTTTATCAAAGTCATCATCAGAACCATTATTACTTTCTAAATAAGAGTGAAGCGATATGAGAATATCGTAGAGTTTTTGATAGAGTACAAGTGTCTGAGGATCTTGTTCAGCATTTTCCTTCTCTTGTTGAAGGGCGCTAGCGATACGAGTCAAGACATCTTTTACCTGGCTATTTACTTCATCCAAGTCTGCATCAGCCTTGTTTGTGGCAGCTTTGAGATTTTCTACTTCTTCTGCCAAGGATTGTCTGATTCCTTCTTCTTGGAGTTGTTCCAAGAGTTGATTTGCCTTGCTCAAAAGACTTTCTACTTCTTCCTTGCTAACATGATTGACATGTTCTTCTTTTTTAAGATCAGGATAAAGATCTTTCAAAAATTCATAAATCGCTTGCTTAGCAGATTGGCTATCAACTGTTTCTTTATCTAAAACTGTTTCATTTACTTTTGCAGAAGTTGGCTGATTTTTTAAAGCCTCTTCTACTTCTTGTTTTGTTTGATAAATGCTTGGGAACAGTTTATTCAAGTCCACAGCCTTACGGAAGGATTGGGATTGATATAAAGTAAAAGTCAAATTAGCTACTTTATTACGAAGCTCATCACTTAAACGGCCATCGTTTACATGCTCATAGAAGTACTTGATGTATTCCACTGTTGTGTCACCAGTACGATCATTAAAGTCTTGAAGAGCTTGAAGTTGTGATTCAACTGCTGCTAAACCAGCCTCATCTTTAGCCAGTTTAGCTTCTTGGAGTCGAACGAGAAGGTCTTTCTTTGGAAGTCCATAAGAGTCTGTATCCAAGGTATTGATTTTATCAATCAAGGCCTGATATTTCTTATCTAAAGCACTTGTTTCAACAGGTTTGACACTTTCATCAATATGGATATATTGCTTATCAAAGAGATCTAGTGTCGCAAGATAACCTGCTGTAGAGTTAGTTGCTAGTTTCTTCATATTTTCAGTAAACTGACCTAAGGCTAACTCAATCTGTCTTTGTTCGATAGGCTTGTCTTTGTAGATACTTCTGCTGTCAGCTAGAAGTTGATCTACTTTTTCCAAGACTGCCTTCTCATCAAAAGCTCCAGGTTGGTAGTTGGATTGTAGGGCTGGAATCTTGTTTTTCAAAGCTACTTCATATCCCTTAGTTTGCACCTTGATGTAGTGATTGTGGTCGCCATGAGGAATTACAAAACTACCATTTTCTACCTGTAAACTATAAGGTGATACACCATCACGCAATGCGGTCGTGTAAAGTTCATTTAGGAAATCAAGTTCTGGATTCCCAGTTTGCAGTGGCAAACGAACATGTTCCTTACGAACAGCATATGGGTGGATATGAGTTGGATCGTAGGCCTGGTCTGGATTTCCAAAGACAAAGAATCCGTTTGAAATTCTAATAGCTTCAAGTGGAACACCATAGGTCTTAGAAATATAAGCAATCTTTTCTTCATCACTAGCATCTCTTGAGAAAGACTCTACTGTTTTAGCAAGAGGTTGAACAGGCTCTGCATCATGATGTGCTTTCAAATGATCCTGAGCTTCCTTAATTTGATCAGCTGTCAAATCCTTCTTGAAGAAGTAATGATTGTGGTCTCCGTGACTCATGACAAAGCCTTGATCATCCTCACTGATGACACGATCGGCATCAAAACCGTGATCATGGTCTTCCCCATGATGGTGGTCATGCTCATCACCATCGTGATCGTCATCATGGGCTGGGCTTGGTGTTACTGGCGTTTTACCTCTCAAATGATCCTGCGCTGCCTTAATTTGCTCTGCTGACAAGTCCTTCTTGAAGAAATAATGATTGTGGTTACCATGAGTCATGACAAAGCCTGCCGCATCTTCCGCAATAATACGATTAGCATCAAAGCCGTGTCCATCTTCTTCATGTTCCTCATGTGAAACACCAGGATTAACTGGAAGAGATGGCAAAGGTGTTGTTAGACTATTACTTGGAAGAGTCGGTTGTCCAATTTGATTCAACTTAGGAATGTAATGGAAATGATCACCATGTCTTACGATATAAGCTGTTGCTGTTTCCTCAACAATATCTTTTGGATTAAAAATATAGCCATCAGATGTTGAAGAGATAGGCTTATTTGTAAGTAATGAGGCACTATTCAAAGTAGATGGACTACTTGAAAGACTTCCTAGACTAGACGCTACTTCATGAGGTTTTTCATTTGTAGAGACCGTAGAATCAGTTCCACCGATAGGCACCATTCTAGCAATCTTTTCTTCTAAGGCAGAAAGCTTGCTGTAAGGAATAAAGTGATAATGGTCGCCATGCGGAATCGCAACTCCATTTGCCGTGCGACTGATAATCTTAGCAGGGTCAAAGACCAAACCATCTGATTCACTGTAACGTTGGTCACTAGGCGAATCATAGAGTTCCTTCAAAAGACTCTGGAGATTTTCAACTTTGCTTTCTGACTTGCTAGTTGAGCCTTGTGCTACAGATTGCGTGTTATTGTCACTAGCTGTTGAAGAATAGCTTAGCTGACTCGGTTGCGTATTTTTCCCATCTAGATGAGCTTTTGCTGCTGCTAATTCACTAGCAGACAAATCACTTTTTGGAATGTAGTGATAGTGACCTCCGTGAGGAACGATATAAGCATCACCAGTATCTTCGATAATATCAGCTGGATTAAAGACATAACCATCATCTGTCGTATAGCGCCCCTGAGATCTTGCTACAGCAACATTAGAGTTGACCTTCTCATTATCTTTACCATGTTCTTGTTTTTGGCGATTGATTTCATCTTTTGTTCGTACATTTTCTGCATGAGCTGCATCTTTTAGGTAGACATAATATTTTCCATCTACCTTGATGATATACCCCCCCTTGACTTCATTGACAATATCTCCATCCTTAAGTTGGTAGTTTGGATCCTTCATCAAGAGTTCTTCACTAAAGAGGGCATCATAAGGAACTTTCCCATTATAGTAATGATAGTGATCACCGTGTGATGTTACATAGCCTTGATCTGTAATTTTGATGACAATTTGCTCAGCCTGAATTCCTTCTTTCTGGCTAACCTGATCTGGTGTCAAGTTTTCACTTTTCTGACTTGACTGGCTGCCATCCACATAAGAAACACGATTATTGTCCTTATTTTCCTGCGAACGATGCTGGTTCAGTGCATAGGCGCAAAGACTCAAGGATACGATAACAGCTGATCCAGCTGCTATATACTTTTTACTGAATTTCATAAATCCCTCATTTCAATAAATGATGAAGCTTTTTCTTAACTTCTTTTTCTCGGTTAAACATTTTTTCTAAACTGGTTATTTAACCATTTAATTAACCAGTAAATAGTTTACCTTTTTTAAGTTTATCTGTCAAGATTTTTATATCATTTAAAAAAATAAAAGCCAGTATTACTACTGACTCTTACATTATATCGATTTAATAGGATAAACTTATGCTTCTGGCTTCGTCTCAATTGACTCACTACCTTTTAACAAAGCAAGTAATTTTTCTGCCCCTGTCATGATGTCATTATTATCCATGGTTTGCAGGCTCAAGTTACCTCGTAAACTAGCCAGGGTTTCAGTCGCAGTAGCTTTCAGACTAGCATCCGTTACTTTATCAAGTAAAGCTTCTACTTCTTTGAGTTTAGCTTCTACTTTTGCAGTCTCTACTTGATGGACTTCTGGCTCTTCTGTAGTATCTTCAGCTTCTTCCTCTGTCTCGTCTTCATCAGTGCTCGGTTTATAAAGATTATCTGCTGAAGGATTTAAACCAGCGTGATTCTCTTTTTCATCAGATTCAGAGCGAGTTGGCTCACTTACTTCATCATGTTCCTTATTTTCATCAGGTTTACCGTCTTGGTCTGCCTTATTTTTACGAACATGGTCGCTAGCATTACCCCAACCATTATCTGAATGAGGACGTTGGTCCGGATGTTCAACGTAGTATTTTACAGTCGCAAATAAATCTTCTAAGGTATAACCCTCAGGTGCCTTATAGAGTCCTTCGTCAAACCATGCAAACTTAAGATTATGATAGTGATCAAAGTGAGGAATGATAAAGTAACCATTCTGTACAGCTACAGTATACTGTAAATGATTTGGTATTTTTTCTAATGGTACCTTGTTCTCAGCTGTTACGCGGTTATAGATAGCTTCTGTCCCTGTTGCCTCTGGTTTTGCTTCAGTAGAATTTGGAGCTTGTAAGCCTTTTTCTTTAGCATAAGCCTGAGCTGCTGCCCTTTCAGCTTCAGATAAGCTGTCTTTTTTAATCCAGTGGCTATGGTTCAAGTGTGGAGTGACGTAGGCATTTCCTGCATCACTTTCAATATCATGTTCGTCAAAAATGTAGCCATCTGAGGTTGTATATTTACCTGCTAATTTCGCTAATTTAATTTCATCGTTTGTATAGGCAATTTGAGCATTTGGTTTGCCAAGGCGTTCTGGGTGAGTAATTGGTGCTAAGAATGCCAATAAATCATCTACCAATTTTACTTTATTATTAGAAGATTCATTATTCAAGCGTTCTGCTAATTTGTCTAAGGCTTGGAAATCAACAGCACGCCCCTTATTTTCAGACAAGGCTTTATGAGCCTGGGTTAACAGATTATAAGCTTTATCATAAAATTCTTTGTCACGAGAAGAGACGTTTTCTTTCTTCGCAACTAGAGCATGTGTCTCTTGAGTTTTATTAGACAAGAGATTTTCAATAGCATCAATCTTATCCTTAGCCAAGTCTTTAGCAAAAACATAGTGACTGACACCAGCAATTTCCACAACATAGCCTTTCCCAACTTTTCTAACAACCTGTTCTACTGCAAAATTAGTTTGTTTTTTCTCAGTTGACGGTTGAGCTTGCGGTTTTGGTGCTGGTTTCAAATAATGCATTCCTGGCACGACTGCACCATTTTGCCCTTTTAACAGAATCATGCTTGCAATCCTCTGCTCTAAATCAGACATTTGTGAATAAGGGATAAAGTGATAATGATTTCCGTGAGGCACAGCAACACCATTTGCTGTACGATCTGTTATTTGTGCTGGGTCGAATACCAAGCCATCCGATTCCACATGGCGTTCTGATAAGGGTTTGGCATACAATTCACGTAAAAGGCTTGAAATATCTTCCCCTTGATTCTGATGATAAGTTGGAGTGACAGTCAGATTGTGGTTCTCTGATAAGCTTGGTTGAGCTGGATTTGCATTATGACTAGAACTTGAAGAAGAACGAGATCCCTGCTTCCCATTCCAATAGGCTTGGGCAGCAGCCAATTCTCCTGCAGACAAAGCGCCTTTTGGTATATAGTGGAAATGATTGCCATGCGGTACAATAAAAGCGTCTCCTGTATCTTCAATCACATCTGACGGACTAAAGACATACCCATCATCCGTTGTATAGGCGCCTCCAGCTGAGCTATTCGGTGCCGGCGTATTGAGATTAAAGTTTGGTTTAATGGTTGAACTTAGTTTATCTGTACTGCTTGGTTTCGTATTGTCAGAATGACTTTGAACTGGCTGACCTCCAATTGGTAGATTTCGAGCCAATTTTTCTTCCAAAGCAGACATTTGCGAATAAGGAATGAAATGGAAATGATCCCCGTGAGGAACTGCCACACCATTTGCAGTACGTTTTATAATCTGTGCTGGGTCAAATACTAATCCATCAGACTCCACATGACGTTGGCTAAGTGGCAAAGCGTACAATTCTTGAAGGAGACTAGCTAAATCCTCACTTTGACTTTCAGAATCAGTTGCAGGATTTTGAGGTGTCTCAGATTGACTCCTTCTCACACTAGATCTTGTTTCTCCCCTGCTAGAACGATATTCAACCGTACTTAATTGACCGCCTTTTCCAGATAAGAAGGCTTGGGCAGCAGCTAATTCACTGGCAGACAAGTCACTCTTAGGAATATAGTGGAAGTGATTGCCATGAGGAACGATATAGGCATCACCCGTATCTTCTATAATATCAGAGGCATTAAAGATATAACCATCATCCGTTGTATAACGTCCTTGGGCTCTGGCTGCAGCAACAGCATTATCTGTACTTGAATTATGATTATGACTGTGTTCCTGCTTCTGACGTTTAATCTCTTCTTTTGTCCGAATATTGTCCGCATGGGCCGCATCTTTAAGGTAAACATAGTATTTACCGTTTACCTTAATGACATAGCCACCCTTGATTTCATTGACAATGTCTGCATCCTTCAACTGATAATTAGGATCTTTCATCAGCAGTTCTTCACTGATAATAGCATCATAAGGAACCTTCCCATTATAGTAATGATAATGGTCTCCATGAGAGGTCACATAACCTTGATCCGTAATCTTGATAACAATTTGTTCGGCGTTGATTCCCTCTCTCTTACTGACTTCATCGGGTGTCAAATTTTCTGCCTTTTGACCAGCCTGATCACCGTCTATATAAGCAACTCGATTAGACTCTTTCTTAGCCTGACCAGCTTGGTACCGTCCAAGCTCATAGGAACAAACACTTAGGGCAAGGACTGCCACTGAACCTGCTACATATTTTTTATTGATTTTCATTCTTTCCTCACTTTAATTCTTCTGCTAAAACACTTATATTTTCTTCAAGATTTTCTAAATAGGTCTTGTCATTTTGTGGGTCTGCCTCTAAAGGATTCAGAGTTTTAAGACCCACACCTGTTGATTTGACAAGAGTTTCAGCTACTTTTGAAGAAGCATTACTTTCTGTAAAAATCGTTTTAACCTTATAGGTCTTAACAAATTCCTGAATTTCTGTTAGTTGTCGTGGACTTGGTTCTTGTTCAGGAGAGATACCTGCAATACCGAGTTGATTGAGTCCAAATCGCTTAGCTAGATAAGAAAAGGCTGTATGTTGTGTTACAAATGTTTTCTGAGTCGCTTTTTCAAATTTAGGCTGGAATTTCTTAGTCAATTCTTGAGCTTTTTTGATAAAATCTTGCGCATTTTTTTGATAAGTTTCTTTATGTTCACTATCCACCTCTGAAAGTTTATCAGCGATAATTTGCGCTTCTTCGCCAGCTTTTTCAGGATCTAGCCAAGTGTGAGGGTCATAGAGCGTTTTTTCATCGACTCCATCCCCTGCTTCCACATCTTCTAGCCCTGGGACGCGGTCTAAAGTCATTCCCTCTGAAGCCTCTAAGACCTTCACTTTAGATTTTTTTAGATTGGGATCTAAACTTCCTGCCCAAGATTCGAGCGTATGAGAATGGTAAACAAAGACATCCGCGTCATAGATGGCCGCGATGTCATTTGCTGAAGGTTCAAAGGAGTGAATTCCACTACTTGACTGAATCATCCGAACATCATTCAAGTCACCAGATACTTCCTTAACCATAGCGTAGATAGGATAAAAACTGGTCACAATTTTCATCCCCTTTCCTGTCTGACTTTCCTTTTGACTACAGGCTCCTAGCAATAAAAGAAAGACACTTAACAAGACTAAAAATAAATTTTGTTTCTTCATGAACAACTCCTTAACCATTTAATTAACTAGTAAACATTCTACTCCTAAAAATTTAATCTGTCAAGATATTTTTAGAAAAAATTTGAAATTTCTTTCACATATAAAAATCTGCTGAGTTTCAACAACTCAACAGACTTTTACTTTATTCTTCTATGGTAGAATGCTTATAACCATAAGTGAAGTAAATAATACTTCCTACTAACAATGCAACTAGGAAAGCAATCCAGGTTTCCATATTATACTGTAACATAAAGGATAAACAAATGATGATTGATAAAATCGGTAACAGAGGTACCAGTGGTGTTTTAAATTCCCCAGCTTTGGGCATTCCTTTTTCTTTCCGTAAGCGAATCAGACCGTAAGCTAGCATAATCAAGTAGGCTAAGGTACAAATATTTAAGAAGGCTGCGATACTGGCTAGTGGGAATATTCCTGCTGCTACTGCTGAAGCTAGCCCCGTTAAGATAGTAGCATTCTTTGGTACCTTGCTAGTCTTCGTTAGTTCTTTAAAGGCAGCAGGCATCAAGCCGTCACGTGCTAAACTGTAAATCATACGCGATAGGGCATAGGTCATCGAAATACAAACTGTAATCAAGGTCAAGATAGCCACTAATGACACATAGTTGGCTGCCCAACTAATCCCAACACTACGAAGGGCAAAGGCAACGGCATCATCGACATTTAGATGACTATAGTGAACCACACCAGTCAAGACAAGCGTCACCAAGGCATAAAGAATGGTTACGATAGAAAGCGATAAGACAATCCCTCTAGGAATATTTTTTTGAGGAGTCTTGACCTCATCTACAGCCATTGAGATGGATTCAAATCCCAAAAATCCAAAGAACATCAAGGATGCACCAGCCATAATACCAGTACTAGCACCATAGATTTGTCCAAAACCGTAAGGAGCAAAATTGCTCCAATTATCAAGCTTAATATTCCAAATTCCTACTAAAACAAAGAGAGCTAAAGCGGAGAATTTCAGAATGACTAGAATCGAATTAAAGCGTAAGGCTGCCTTGGCATTTAGTAAAACAAGCGAAGTCACCAAGACCAAGACAAGAATAGGCAATAAATCAACAAATGTCCCTGCTTGAGGATTAAAGGTACCATTTAAAGCATGAGGAAGAGCTATCCCATATTGAGAGAGCAATCCTTTAAAATAAGCTGCCCAACCCGAAGCCACACCAGATATGGCTGTCATGAACTCCATCATGGTTAACCAGCCAGCCAACCAAGCTGGAAATTCTCCTAAAATAGCATAGAGATAACTGTAGGCACCACCTGTAGCGGGTACTCGTGAAGCAAATTCTGCAAAAAAGAGGGCTGATAATCCTACACACAAGGCAGAAATGACGATTGAAATCACTAGGGCTGGACCAGCAAGTGTGGCAGCTGCAGTACCTGTAATTGTAAAGATGCCTGTCCCTACCATGGCTCCGATACCCAGCAAAATCAAATCCCATAACTTCAAATGCCTGTGCATCTCCGTTTTATCCAAACTTACATTCTTTGTTCTAAATATATTCATCTTTTTCTCCAAAATAAAATGATGATTCTATTTTACCATAAATATAGGGGATTTGTGACTATTTATAAAATAATTTTCTAAAAAAATCTGACTACATCTTGTAATCAGATTTTATCGATTCTAGTTCATTTCTTTAAAGGCTGCTTCTGCATCCGCATTACTGATAGCACCAAATTGAATTTTTCCAATCTTTCCTTGACTGTCAATCAGGTATTCTGTAGGAATGCTTCGAATTTGATAAGCTTGAAAGGTAGTTGCTTTAGTATCATAAAGAACTGGGATATCCTTATATCCTTGTTCTTGGAACCATTGTGGGAATTGCTCAACGGTTTTTTCACCTTGAATTCCTGGTGCAATGACACTAAGAATTTCGAAATCGCGATCTGGTTTCGCCGCTAGTTCCATCAACTCAGGCATACTTTTCTTACATGGACCACACCATGAAGCCCAAAACTTCAAGTAAACCTTTTTACCCTTATAATCAGATAACTTAACTTCTTTACCATCCATAGATTGCAAGGTGAAGTCTGGAGCATCTTTTCCAACAGCGATTTGTTGTACAGGCGTTTGTTGTTTTGGCTGTTGTGGGGCTTGAGTCTTTTTAGTTTCTTCCTCACCACAGGCCATCAATACAACTAATGACAAGAGACTTAAGCCAGCAAACATTACTTTTTTCATTTGTTCTCCTTTATTCAAAAATTCCAGCTAGAGCATTTACTTGTCCTAGTATTAACAAAATTCCCATTAAAATAATAAGGAAACCACCAATTTTCTTCAGTAGCATCATATGACGCTTGATTTTACTAAAATAAGGCATGACTACTCCTGAAGCTAGAGCCAAAACCAAGAAAGGAAGGGCCATGCCCAGAGTGTAAATGAGAGTATAGATTGCTCCTTGCCAAGCGCCATTGCCTCCAGAAGCCGCAAGCGCTAAAACAGAACTCAACACTGGACCAATACAAGGCGTCCAACCAAAGCTAAAGGTAATACCGAGTAAAAAGGCTGACCAATAACGATTGGATTCTGATTTCTTAAAAGTAAAGCTTTTTTGAACCTCTAATTTCTTAAAATGAAAAATTTCCATCTGGTGAAGGCCCAAAATAATGATAATCGTACCCATGGTATAGCGAAACCAATTTGCGTAGAGAATATTACCAAAGTAACCAGCACCAAAGCCTAGAATAAAGAAAATAAGAGAAATACCTGCAATAAAGCAAAGTGTTCGAATCAAACCGGACCAGAGAACCTTTCTCCCAAATAAGGAGAAGCTTTTTGCACTTTCCTGATCATCCAATAAAATCCCAGCATAAACTGGCAGAAGTGGAAAAATACAAGGAGAAAAAAAGGATAAAACACCTGCTAAAAAAACGGAGATTGAAAATACTAGCGTTTCCAATAAAGAACCAACTTTCTTAAGATTTCTAATCCTATTTTACTATATTCAATTTAATTTGTATGCTTTCTGCTACGCAAAATCGTATCGGGCACTATTGGACTAATTTTTTCTTTTGCTAGTCAAGGCGGATCTTATCCCCCAAAATAGCCAAAAAGCAACGACAAGGGTTACTCGTCGCTGCTTTTGTGAACGGAAACGTCTTTTAGATTTGACATTTCATAACTCATGTTTTACTTGAGTTTGGCAAGGATTGCTTTAAGTTCCTCTACTAGTTTAGCTTCTGTCTCTGCTGAGCCATTTTCTTCTTTCACGAAATCAAGGGTTTCTTGAAGAAGGTTTTGGGCTTTGGCAAGGACTTTTTTATCTACTTTTTCTGCATCTAGCTGTCCAAGAACTTTTGTCAATTCCGTGCTTAATTGCTGGATTTCTGACTCTTTCTTACGGCGAACCAACCAGAAGGCAATCACGCCTAGGAGGGCAAGTAGACTGACTACAATCACTCCTGCTGGCACCGAGTTTGTTTCAGTCATCTTAGCTGAATCTTTACTATCTTCTGTTCCTTGCTTGGCATCCTTCTTGTCCTGTGCAGGCTTGCTGTCGCTAGCATTTGCTTGCACATCTTTGAGAGAGTTCAAGGCAGCCTTCACAGACTCTACTGCAGTACGCAGACCTTGCTCTGTCAAGGAACTATCTTCCAAAGCTTTTTGAGCATCTAGGAGGACAGCTTTGGCTGCATCGATTTTCGGATCAGATACTGTTGTCAAAGCTTTCAAGCGTTGATCTAACTCTTGAGTCAAGGCACGAAGTTCAGACTTGTCAACTTGCTCTTGAGCTGGAGCTTGTGTGCTCGTTGAGCTAGCTGAAGGACTTGCTACCGCTCTAGGTGCTTGAGTCGGAGCTGAACTTTGAGATGGAGCAGGACTTGCAGGTTGACTCGGTGCAGTTGGTTGAGACGGTTGTGGAGCTGGATCAGATGGACTTGTTGGAGTATCAGGAGCTCCTTGGTCTGGCTGAGTAGGGGTAGAAGGTTGAGGTTGAGGCGTAGGAAACGGACGTGGAGTTGGTTGTGGATTGATGTTATTGATAGCATCGATTCCTGCCACTTTTGCCTGTTCTACATCCTTATTTGTTCCCCCCTTGTCCACAGCACTCTTAGCATCCTTGGCTTCTTGATCCACCTGTTGCAATGCTCTTGACTTGTCCTCAGTTGCCAAATCAAAACGATTCGAAATTTCTGTTCTCTTAGCAAATGCAGCAGCTTCAATTTCCTTAATAGCTTTTGATTTTTCTGTTTCTGTTGGAATTGCTACAGCGTTAATAGCCTTAATACCTTGTTCTTTATTATCAAGTACCTTATCAGCATCTTCTGATTTATTTATGCTATTATTAGCAGCATCCGCCACGTTTTTATACTGATTCTTGATATTCGCTTTTTCTTCTGTAGTTAAATCGTTATTTGAATCTACATTCGCAGTTTTTAGATGTAAGAGATCTAAGATTTCCGCTATCGCAGTTTTCTTAACTTCAGCTAAGTCTCCTGCTGTATGAACGTTATTGATTTTGTTTAATGCATCATTTTTCGCTGCTGCTACTTTGTCTGCATCGTCTGCTGTTGGTGCATCTATTGCTCGTTCACCTTCAGTTTTCTTAGTTGCTACTTCTTGCAATTTTTCATTTCTTTTTGCTGTTGTTAAGCTCTTATCTGCATTAATAGCTTTTGTTTCTGCGTCTGCTGCTGTTGCTAATTCGCCTTTAGCTGCTTGTTTAACGCTATTTAAGTCTCCTGCTGTATGAACGTTATTGATTTTGTTTAATGCATCATTTTTCGCTGCTGCTACTTTGTCTGCATCGTCTGCTGTTGGTGCATCTATTGCTCGTTCACCTTCAGTTTTCTTAGTTGCTACTTCTTGCAATTTTTCATTTCTTTTTGCT
>NZ_VMMI01000050.1:0-22419 GCF_013277125.1 Streptococcus sp. 4094
GTTTGGGAATTTACCATTTTATTGAAAGTTTCCCTTTTATGGTATAATAGATAGAGTGAGGAAATCCATGCAAAATCAATTAAATGAATTAAAACGAAAAATGCTGGAATTTTTCCAGCAAAAACAAAAAAATAAAAAATCAGCTAGACCTGGCAAGAAAGGTTCAAGTACCAAAAAATCTAAAACCTTAGATAAGTCAGCCGTTTTTCCAGCTATTTTACTAAGTATAAAAGCCTTATTTAACTTACTCTTTGTGCTTGGTTTTATAGGAGGAATGTTGGGAGCCGGGATTGCTTTGGGGTACGGAGTGGCCTTATTTGACAAGGTTCGGGTGCCTCAGACAGAAGAATTGGTGAATCAGGTCAAGGACATCTCTTCTATTTCAGAGATTACCTATTCGGACGGGACGGTGATTGCTTCCATAGAGAGTGATTTGTTGCGCACTTCTATCTCATCTGAGCAAATTTCGGAAAATCTGAAGAAGGCTATCATTGCGACGGAAGATGAACACTTTAAAGAACATAAGGGTGTAGTGCCCAAGGCGGTGATTCGTGCGACCTTGGGGAAATTTGTAGGTTTGGGTTCCTCTAGTGGGGGTTCAACCTTGACCCAGCAACTGATTAAACAGCAGGTGGTTGGGGATGCGCCGACCTTGGCTCGTAAGGCGACAGAGATTGTGGATGCTCTTGCCTTGGAACGTGCCATGAATAAGGATGAGATTTTAACGACCTATCTCAATGTGGCTCCCTTTGGCCGAAATAATAAGGGGCAGAATATTGCAGGAGCTCAGCAGGCAGCTGAGGGGATTTTCGGTGTAGATGCCAGTCAGTTGACGGTTCCTCAAGCAGCATTTTTAGCAGGACTTCCACAGAGTCCCATTACCTACTCTCCTTATGAAAATACTGGGGAGTTGAAGAGTGATGAAGACCTAGAAATTGGCTTAAGACGGGCTAAGGCAGTTCTTTACAGTATGTATCGTACAGGTGCCTTAAGCAAAGACGAGTATTCTCAGTACAAGGATTATGACCTTAAACAGGACTTTTTACCATCGGGCACGGTCACAGGAATTTCACGAGACTATTTATACTTTACAACTTTGGCAGAAGCTCAAGAACGTATGTATGACTATCTAGCTCAGAGAGACAATGTCTCCGCTAAGGAGTTGAAAAATGAGGCAACTCAGAAGTTTTATCGTGATTTGGCAGCCAAGGAAATTGAAAATGGTGGTTATAAGATTACTACTACCATAGACCAGAAAATTCATTCTGCCATGCAAAATGCGGTTGCTGATTATGGCTATCTTTTAGACGATGGAACAGGTCGTGTAGAAGTAGGGAATGTCTTGATGGACAACCAAACAGGTGCTATTCTAGGCTTTGTAGGTGGTCGTAATTATCAAGAAAATCAAAATAATCATGCCTTTGATACCAAACGTTCGCCAGCTTCTACTACCAAGCCCTTGCTGGCCTACGGTATTGCTATTGACCAGGGCTTGATGGGAAGCGAAACGATTCTATCTAACTATCCAACAAATTTTGCTAATGGTAATCCGATTATGTATGCTAATAGCAAGGGAACAGGAATGATGACCTTGGGAGAAGCTCTGAACTATTCATGGAATATTCCTGCTTACTGGACCTATCGTATGCTCCGTGAAAAGGGTGTTGATGTCAAGGGTTATATGGAAAAGATGGGTTACGAGATTCCTGAGTACGGTATTGAGAGCTTGCCAATGGGTGGTGGTATTGAAGTCACAGTTGCCCAGCATACCAATGGCTATCAGACCTTGGCTAATAATGGAGTTTATCATCAGAAGCATGTGATTTCTAAAATTGAAGCAGCAGATGGTAGAGTGGTGTATGAGTATCAGGATAAACCGGTTCAAGTCTATTCAAAAGCTACTGCGACAATTATGCAGGGCTTGTTGCGAGAAGTTCTATCCTCTCGTGTGACAACAACCTTCAAGGCTAACCTGACTTCTTTAAATCCTACTTTAGCTAATGCAGATTGGATTGGGAAGACTGGGACAACCAACCAAGACGAAAATATGTGGCTCATGCTTTCGACACCTAGATTAACCCTAGGTGGCTGGATTGGGCATGATGATAATCATTCATTGTCACGTAGAGCAGGTTATTCCAATAACTCTAATTACATGGCTCATCTGGTAAATGCGATTCAGCAAGCCTCACCAAGCATTTGGGGGAACGAGCGCTTCGCTTTAGATCCTAGTGTCGTAAAATCCGAAGTCTTGAAATCAACAGGTCAAAAACCAGGGAAGGTTTCTGTTGAAGGAAAAGAGGTAGATGTTACAGGTTCGACTGTTACCAGCTATTGGGCTAATAAGACAGGAGCGCCAACGACCAGTTATCGCTTTGCTATTGGTGGAAGTGATGCGGATTATCAGAATGCTTGGTCTAGCATCGTGGGGAGTCTACCAACTCCATCAAGCTCCAGCAGTTCAAGTAGTAGCTCTAGTGATAGCAGTAACTCAAGTACTACACGACCTTCTTCTTCAAGGGCGAGACGATAAGTTCTATAAACTGTGCTAAATGAAGTGGCGAATCAATGGATTGCCACTTTTTTCTTTTTTCCTTTCGTGTTACAATAAAGGTATGAATCAGTATCAGAAAAAGATTGTTAAAGGGACCATTTATTCGCTCCTATCCGGCTTGATATGGGGAATCTGTGGGATTCTAGGAGAGTATTTCTTTACTCATTATCAGGTGTCTTCTGGTTGGATTACCTCTATGCGTCTGACGCTGGCAGGAAGTCTTGTTCTCATTTGGTCTGCGATGCAATTAAAATTGCAAGTGCTAGATATTTGGCGAGATAAGAAAAATTACCTGCCCTTTTTAGCTTATGCTATTTTAGGGATTTTTTCAGTTCAGTATTTTTTCTATCTCTGTGTAGAATACTCAAATGCTGCGACAGCAACTATTTTACAGTTTATCAGTCCTGTCTTTATCCTCTTTTACAATCGCTTAATTTATAAAAAACGAGCGTCGAAAAGTGCTATTTTCTATGTTTTGATTGCTATGCTGGGTGTTGGCTTGATGGCGACAAAAGGCGATCTTTCTCAGTTATCCATGACGCCACTAGCTCTTATAACGGGTTTGCTGAGTGCCATGGGTGTTATGTTTAATGTTATCTTGCCCCAACCTTTTGCTAAGCGTTATGGTTTTGTTCCTACGGTTGGGTGGGGGATGATTTTGGCAGGTTTGTTTAGCAATGTCCTCTCGCCAGTGTATCAGCTTTCCTTTACTCTTGATATTTGGAGTATCTTGATTTGCCTCATTATCGCTTTCTTTGGGACGGCTTTTGCCTTTTTCATCTCCATGAAGGCAGTGTCCTTGGTCTCTCCTTTGGTAGTTTCTGTTATCAGTGCCAGTGAACCTCTCTCCTCTGCTCTCTTGAGTGTTTTGTTCTTAGGATTGGTAGTGGATTGGTCCCTTCTTCTAGCGATGGCCTTGATTATTTTGCCCATGATTTTCCTATCGGTAGAAGAAGCGAAAGAAAGTAGATAAAAAGTCTTTTCTTAATTCTAAAAGTGTGCTATACTAGAATAGTCAATAAAACACGGGGAGATAGTTGTGAAGATTGTTTTTAGGTTGTATCGGTAGGGGCTTGCTTTTACCGACAGCACGTTTTATCTCACATCCCTAAAAAATCATACCTAAAAACAGACAAAAAGGCTTCAAATTTGAGGCCTTTTTTGGTAGAATAGTTATCATTATAAAGAATGAGAGGCCTTTTATGACTGCTACAAAAATGAACGCACAAGAAATTATCCAATTTATCGCTAATGCTGAAAAGAAAACCAGTGTGAAAGTAACCTTTGAGGGGAAACTCGCAACTGCTGTACCAAGCTCTGTTGTTAAACTAGGGAATGTCCTATTTGGAGACTGGAAAGATGTTGCTCCGCTTCTCGATGGCTTGGTAGAAAATCAAGACTATGTTGTTGAGCAAGACGCTCGCAATTCTGCAGTTCCTTTGCTAGACAAACGTGACATCAACGCTCGTATCGAGCCAGGTGCGATTATCCGTGATCAGGTTGAAATTGGTGACAATGCTGTTATCATGATGGGAGCAGTCATCAATATCGGTGCTGAAATCGGTGCAGGAACCATGATTGACATGGGGGCTATCCTTGGTGGCCGTGCTATTGTTGGGAAAAACAGTCATGTTGGTGCAGGTGCCGTTCTTGCAGGTGTGATTGAGCCAGCTAGTGCAGAACCAGTCCGTGTTGGAGACAATGTTCTCATCGGTGCCAATGCAGTAGTTATCGAAGGAGTCCAAATCGGTAGTGGTTCAGTTGTCGCAGCAGGAGCTATTGTTACCCAAGATGTCCCAGAAAACGTGGTGGTGGCAGGTGTTCCAGCTCGTATTATCAAAGAGATTGATGCCCAAACCCAACAAAAAACAGCGCTAGAGGATGCGCTTCGTACCTTGTGATTTGTAAAAGAAAAATAGAGGCGGGACCCTTTTTCCAGCCTCTTTCTGCTATATAGGAGGATAGATAGATGTTAGATTTGATTCAGACTAGACGAGATTTGCACCAGATTCCAGAGATTGGCTTGGAGGAGTTCAAGACTCAGGCTTATCTGCTGGATGTGATTGAGAAATTGACTGCAGGCAAGGATTTTGTCCAAGTTCGTACTTGGCGGACAGGGATTTTGGTCTATTTGCAGGGAAGTCAGCCAGAGCGTACCATTGGTTGGCGAACAGATATTGATGGCCTGCCTATCGTCGAACAAACAGGCCTTCCTTTCGCTTCCCAGCACCAAGGTCGTATGCACGCTTGTGGCCATGATTTTCATATGACTATTGCCTTGGGCTGTCTTGAGCGAGCCCTTGAGGAGCAACCAAAGAATAATCTGCTCTTTCTGTTTCAACCTGCTGAAGAAAATGAAGCTGGTGGCATGCTCATGTATGAGGCTGATGCTTTTGGAGACTGGTTGCCAGACCAATTTTATGGCCTTCATGTTCGACCAGATTTGAAGGTTGGCCAGATTGCGACTAATACTCATACACTCTTTGCAGGAACTTGCGAGGTGAAGATCCGTTTCAAAGGAAAAGGTGGCCACGCAGCCTTTCCTCATGAAGCTAATGATGCCTTGGTGGCGGCTAGTTACTTTGTGACTCAAGTGCAGTCAGTTGTCAGCCGCAATGTCAACCCAATCGAGGGAGCAGTGGTGACCTTTGGCGTTTTTCAGGCTGGAACAACCAACAATGTTATCACAGACACAGCCTTTTTACATGGAACTATTCGGGCCTTGACTCAAGATATGAGTCTCTTGGTGCAAAAGCGGGTCAAAGCAGTTGCAGAAGGGGTTGCAGCATCCTTTGGTATGGAAGTTGAAGTGGAACTCAAACAAGGTGGATACCTACCTGTTGAGAACAATCCAGCCTTGGCGCGTGAACTGATGGACTTCTTTGAAGAAAAAGAGGGAATTGAGTTGACTGATATCGAACCTGCTATGACAGGTGAAGACTTTGGTTATCTCCTTTCAAAAGTTGATGGCGTTATGTTCTGGCTAGGTATCGATAGTCCCTACGCTCTTCATCACCCTCAGATGAGCCCTAAGGAAGAGGCACTAGCTATTGGGGTTGATGCGGTTTCTAGTTTCCTGAAAAAGAAGGCAGCAGAGTAGAGGGCTTGTCTATGAAAGCAGAACTACGCAAGAAAATTTTGCAAGAAATGAAGGCTATCCCTCGAGAGCAAAAACAGGCTATGGATCAAGCTTTAACGGATCAATTTTTGAAACATCCCTTCTACCAAGAAGCTAAGGTCATCGCAACCTACCTCTCTTTTCCTCATGAGTTTCAAACGCAGGAACTGATTGAGCAGGCGCTGAAGGACGGCAAGAAGGTTCTGATACCCAAAACCTATCCCAAGGGGCGCATGGACTTTGTGGTCTATGATCCGCAACAACTGGTCAAAACATCCTTTGGCTTACTGGAACCACAGGGAGATTTGGAAGTAGTGGATGCCTCTCAGATTGATTTGATTCATGTTCCAGGGCTGGCTTTTACGATGGAAGGCTATCGGATTGGATACGGTGGAGGTTATTATGACCGCTATCTGGAACAGTTTTCTGGTCATACTTTGAGTACGGTTTATCATTATCAAGTTCAGGACTTTATCCCTGAAAACCATGATATTCCTGTTCAGGAGGTACTGATTGATGAAAGAAATCTTTGATAGGCGTTACCCTGTGACGAGTTTCTTCCTCTTAGTGACGGCCTTGGTATTTCTACTAATGTTGGTGACCACAGGAGGAAACTTTTACAGGGCGGATACCTTATTTCAATTTGGAGCCATGTACGGGCCTGTCATTCGTCTCTTTCCTGAGCAGGTTTGGCGTCTCTTCTCTGCCATTTTTGTCCATATTGGGTGGGAGCATTTCATTGTTAATATGCTTTCGCTCTATTATCTTGGTAGGCAAGTAGAGGAGATTTTTGGTTCCAAGCCGTTTTTCTTTCTCTATCTCTTATCAGGAATGATGGGCAATCTCTTTGTTTTTGTATTTAGTCCCAAATCCTTAGCAGCAGGAGCCTCGACTTCTCTCTATGGGCTATTTGCTGCAATTATTGTTCTTCGCTATGCAACTCGCAATCCTTATATCCAACAGCTAGGTCAATCCTATCTGACACTTTTTGTGGTTAACATTATTGGAAGTGTTCTGATTCCAGGAATCAGTCTAGCAGGTCATATCGGAGGTGCAGTTGGTGGCGCATTTCTAGCAGTTATCTTTCCAGTTAGAGGAGAAAGACGGATGTATAGCGCTAGTCAGAGATTAGGAGCGGTAGTCTTGTTCGTAGGACTCGCTGTCTTACTTCTCTACAAGGGAATGGGATGAAAATTTGTGTAATGAAAAAAGATAAGGCGATTTTTGAACCTTATCTTTTTATTTTATACTCAATGAAANNAAACACTGTTTTGAGGTTGCGGATAGAACTGATGAAGTCAGTAACCATACCTACGGTAAGGCGACGCTGACGTGGTTTGAAGAGATTTTCAAAGAGTATTATTCCTTCTCAGCCAATTCTTTTCCCAGTTGGATGAGGTAATCTTTCAAGTCATCTTTGACTTGTGGATGTTTGAGGGCGTAGTCAATAGATGTTTTCATAAAGCCAAACTTATCCCCAACGTCGTAACGAGCTCCTGTAAATTCACGGGCGAAAACACGTTGTGTTTTATTAAGGGTATCAATAGCGTCGGTAAGCTGGATTTCATTTCCAGCACCGGGAGCTTGATTTTCGAGGATCTCAAAAATTGCTGGTGTGAGCAGATAACGACCGATAATAGCTAGATCACTTGGAGCCTCCTCTGGAGCTGGTTTTTCAACGAAAGTTTCAACGCTATAGAGACCATTAATCCCTTCCCCCTGAGGAGCGATAACTCCATATGATGAAACGTCTTCGTGTGGTACAGGCATGACAGCAATGGTTGATGCGTGTGTCTTTTCGTAATCATTCATCAGTTGTTTTGTCAAAGGAACGGCATTCTCGTCTGTGATGTCCATAAGGTCATCACCCAGCATAACAACGAAGGGTTCATTCCCCACAAAAGCTTTGGCTTGTAAGACAGCGTCTCCAAGACCACGAGGGTGAGTTTGGCGAATGAAATGGAGGCGCATACCAGTTGCTTCATCTACCAATTTTAACAAATCCGTTTTGCCTTTTTCCTTAAGATTGTATTCAAGCTCAAAGTTTGAGTCAAAGTGGTCCTCAATAGAACGTTTTGATTTACCAGTGACAACCAGAATATCTTCAATACCTGATTTGAGAGCCTCTTCCACGATGAACTGGATAGTTGGTTTGTCTACAATTGGCAACATTTCTTTGGCAAGAGCCTTGGTTGCTGGTAAAAATCGAGTTCCTAGTCCAGCGGCAGGAATGACTGCTTTTCTAACTTTCAGTGCCATAAGAATCCTTTCTCTAGAGGGTTAAGACCACTCATTTTCTGCTTTAAATTCATTGTTCATGATGTCATAAATGGCATCTTTGATATTGGTTCCGTGGTAGATAACTTGGTAAATGGCTTGTGTAATGGGCATATAGACTCCAAGTTCTTGCGCTAGTTCGTAGGCTGCTCGAGTCGTTGAAATTCCTTCAATCACCATTCCCATATTGGCTTCGATATCAGCTAGGGATTCTCCACGACCAAGGGCATCTCCAGCTCTCCAGTTACGAGAGTGGATGGAGGTTCCCGTTACGATCAAGTCTCCTACACCAGACAAGCCACTATAGGTCAATGGACTGGCACCGAGTGCCACCCCTAGGCGGGTGATTTCTGCCAAACCTCGAGCGATGATGGCTGCCTTAGCATTGTCACCAAATCCCAAACCATGTAAAGCTCCGGCACCGACAGCGATAATATTTTTAAGAGCACCAGCAGTTTCAACTCCAATAACATCCGTATTGGTATAAAGTCGGAAGTAGTGATTGCTAAAGAGCTCTTGAACGTATTGAGCTGTTTGTAAATCTTTAGAAGCAGCAGTGATTAAAGTCAGATCACGTACAATGGTCTCTTCTGCATGGCTAGGTCCTGAAACAACGACAATATCACTGCGGAGCTGTTCAGGAATTTCTTCTTCAAGGATGGTTGATAATCGTTTATGGCTATCAGGTTCTAATCCCTTTGATGCGTGCATGATGATAGCCTTATGGTCTAAGGTTTTTGCAACTTGTTGGGCAACAAGTCGTGTCACTTTTGTTGGGACAACAAACAAAATCGCATCCACATCTTTTAATGCCTCTGCTAAGTCAGTGTAGGCAATGATATTTTCATCTAGGACGACATCTTTAAAGTAGTGCTTATTAGTATGGTGTGTATTAATTTCATTGATTTGCTCGGGAAGATTTCCCCAAATACGTACCTCGTGTCCATTGTCATTTAAGACTTGTGAAAGGGCAGTTCCCCAAGAACCAGGCCCCAAGACGGCGATGGTTTGTTTTTTCATGTTTTCCTCCTTAATAGAGTTCTCTCTTTTATTTTATCACATTATAGGGGATTTTGCACTTGCATTGCTGGGGAGTGGTGGCTTTGTTGCTTGAAAAATATATAAAAACCGAGACGAAGTATTAAAGTCTTAGTCTTTAGTTAAAGTGAGAAGAAATGTGATAGTTAGTTTGATTCAGTATATGCTATAATAGAGGTAAACAACTCAGGAGGTTCTTGTAGGTTGCGAGAGTTTGGCGAAAAAATTAAAAGATTACGTTTGGCTAAAAAAATCAGTCGTTCAGAATTTTGTGGTGATGAGTCTGAATTAAGTATCCGTCAATTAATTAGAATTGAAAATGGAGAATCCAGACCAACACTAACAAAGTTAAAATATATCGCTGAACGTTTGGGGGTTGAAGATTACAAGTTGATGCCAAGTTATATAGAGTTGGATAAGGAATACCTAGAATTGAAGTATTTCTTGATGAGGACTCCTACATACGAAGATGAAACTATCGCCCAAAAGAAAGAGAGTGTTTTTGATAAGATTTTTGAAGAGTATTATGATAGGCTACCTGAGGAAGAAAGATTTATCATAGATGTTTTACAAGCATATGATGACTTTGGTTGGTGGAATGATGATAGCAATTTAGGAATGATTTTACAAGAGTATTTCGATCACATTTTGTTGAAATCAAAATATGAAGTTAACGATATTTTAATCATAAAGCTATTTTTGGTAAGATTAGTACACCAAGATACAATAATAGATGAGAGTGAAGTGAATACCTTCTTAGTAATAGCTGATAAAATTTTACAACAAGTTGAGATGTTTGATATTGAATATTCATTTCTAATTAGAGATTCATTACTTTTGTTGTTAGGAATATTTGAAAAAATTGCTAATTACAGTCAATTTGAAGATATTCTTTACAAATTAAATGAAATTACCTCAAAGTCATACGACTATCAGAAAAAACCAATTATTCGACTATGGGAGTGGCGCTATGCATTATTTGTAAAAAAAGATTATCCAGTAGCTGAAAATTATTTTCAAGAAGCAAAAATATTTGCTAGAATGATTGACAATAGTCATTTGATAGAACAGCTAGAAAAACAATGGCAACATGACCTCCAGGATTTTTTTAAAAATAAACATTAGAAAATAAAAAAAGTGACAAAAATGTCATTAGTTAAAAAGACCGAGAGAAAGTTTTCGAAATCATAAAAACGCATGATATCAGGTGTTTAAAAACTTGATATTATGCGTTTTATCATTTAAAGAGTTATTATGTTTTTCCCTTAGATTGAGTTCGTATCTAGTTTCTTTTTATACTAATTGAGTACTCATTAGTGGATAAGTTGTTAAAATTAGTGACATTTATGACCTTGGCGAATGTGTAACATAGAAGTATAATAATCCTGTAGAAAAAATAAGGAGAGAAAATATGTTAGTGCTAGTTGTTGCCATTTTTTGGATTTATAAATAATAAAGATAGAATAGGAAGGTCTATGTTAGAACTAAAAAATATTAGCAAAAGTTACGGACAAGGGACGCTAAAAAATAATGTCTTAAGAGAAATAAATTTTAAGGTAGCTGAAGGAGAATTTGTATCGATAATGGGACCATCAGGTTCGGGCAAATCGACATTTATCAATATTTTGGGACTGATTGATTCTGAATTTGAAGGAGAATATATATTAGACGGAAAAAGTATTGAGAAGTTAAATGAAAATCAACAAGCAAGTTACCGTAATCGTGATATTGGATTTGTTTTTCAACAATTTCATCTTATTGATGAATATACTGTTAAAGAAAATATTTTATTATCATTCCTATATTCTGACCAACAGCCAGATATAGAATACATTGATAGTTTATTACAAGACTTAGGGCTTATAGATAAGATGAATGAGTACCCAAGTCATTTATCAGGCGGACAGAAGCAACGAGTTGCTTTAATTAGGGCTCTTGCTCATAAACCTAGATTTCTTATAGCAGATGAACCTACAGGTGCATTAGATGAGAAAAATAGGAATGAGATATTGCAAATTTTACAGAATTTGAATCATTCTGGAACGACAATTATTGTAGTAACTCACGATGAGTTTGTTGCCAGTCATTGTAGAACAAGGTATCGAATGAAAAATGGGTATCTAACACTTGAGGGAGAAGGATTACATGAAGTTTAAAAAGCTGTTAATAGATACTTTAAAGCTGTTAAAGAGGAATAAAAGACAGAGTATTCTGACATCCTTAGCCATTACAGTGGCAACATTTGTTTTATTAGTAATACTATCAAGTTCTTCCTATACAACTTCTACATTAGGGAATGATTTAAAGATAGAAGAAGACACAGCAACAATGACTTATACTCCTCAAAATATGTTGGATATTAGAGGGTTTACACAGGAAGATAAACAATTGGTTGAGCAAACTATTGGAAAACCTGCAAGACTTTCTTCCAGTTCTTATGCTTTGTATGCTGAAACGTATTTTAATGATTCTAAGCAGAATCTTAGTTTTAGAACATTAGGCGATTTGAATAAGAATGGTTTAGTTGTGCCTGATTTATTAAAAGGAAGAGCATTAGAGGAACTAGATGGAGGTGTTGCTATTAGCGATAAGGCTCTCATGTCATTGACTCGAAAGGAAAATATTGAACCTTTTTTAGGAGAGACTATCAATATATCTGGAAAAGAATACCTAATTCAGGCAATATATTATGGATCAGCTGTTAATGAAAGATTACCTTCTTTATTGGTTACCAATGAAATCAAAGAGTTACTTTTAGGAGGAAGGGAATATTTTGATGAATTAGTAGTAGAAACTAATCAGTTGGAGAATATTAATAAGGCTTTATCTGCTTTAGATACTTATGGAATATTCCGCAAGGAAGGAACTTATGGATATATAGATAATAGAAGGGTATATGAGGAAACAAAGGCTCAAGCTACTACAATATTAAATTTCATTGCACTTTTATCAAGCATTTCAATTTTTGTAGCTGGTTTTGGGGTTATGAATGCTATGTTGTCTTCTGTTAGCGAACGTAGTAAGGAGATAGCCATTCGTCGAGCTTTGGGAGCTAAAAAATCTGATATTTATCAATCATATATGATGGAGGGGATTCTTTTATCGCTTCTGGGAGCTATAACTGGTATTGGAGTAGCGATATTATTTGTTGTTTTAATGAACATGAGTGGTTTTGTTACGACATTAACTCTGGATCATATTTTGATTACTCTATTCACAACGGGTGTATTTGGAATTGTATTTAGTATTATGCCTGCAATGGTTGCAGCAAATAAAAATGTTATTGAAGGTCTAAGGTAATGATGAATGTGAATTTAAAGGAGGTAAAATGAAATTTACAAAAATAGATGGAGTATTTTCTCTATTGCTAATTGTGGAATTTACAATATGTTTTTTTGCACTAGATAATTTTAATCTTTTTCAATTTATGCTGTTTGTACAAATTATACCATCAATATTATTAGCTTTGTTATCGGGAAGTATTTCTTCTAGAAGTAAGTACAGCTGGGTGTTATTAATTATTTTTGGAATAATCTATGCTTTAATGATGTTTGGAATTTTCAGAGTTACTCCTATGACGCTTATAGAACAAAATACGATTCAATCTGAAACTTCCGTATTTACATTCAATAGAAATTTACAGTTAGGAACTTATTTTGGATTTTTCCTACAGGAATTTTTACTAGGAGCTTTTATTTGCACCATTTCAAAATTTTTTGGGAGAATTAAACAAGGGAAATTTTAATGAAGCCTGCATTAAAAAGAAGAATTGCTTCTGCAGTTATTTTTAGAAAATGATATTATTGAAATGGTGTAACATTTGGAGAAAATTATTTTTGAACGAAAAAGATTTGAGTATGTCGGTCCTAATAGAAAGCAAGTAAAGGACTTTATGATTCTAAAAAATTTCATGTCTAAGACAATTCAAGTTGAAATCAGAGTGGAGGGATACTTGTTAGACCTTCTTATTTTAAAAGAGATGAGTACAGAATTTTATAATTTAGATTTTCTTTCTTTGCCCTATGATGTCAATATAGATGTGAAAGAAGTTGTAGAGGATGTTGATTTAACAGTCTATAAGAATAGTAAATATAGGGAGTTTAATTTCTTTAAAAATATTTGTAAATGATATTTTTGAAAGTCTATCCATCCCTATATTAGAATTGCTACAACAAGTTTTCAACACTTGTTTCAATTGAACATACTAAAAACCGAGACGAAGGGACAAACTCTCAGTCTCGGTTTTGATATTCCTTAAAGAATAGCTAGGTTTATTTCAATTGATCTGTAATGTCTTTTGATAGCAACATTCCCAGATGATAAGTTTTATTGATGTAAGCAATGACATCATTGATATTTTCAGTTGTTTGAATTTTCTCTTTGATGTCAGCTCTAAATGTTTCATCCTTTAAAAGTTGTTCTTGGTAGAGCCTTTGAAGTAGTTCTTTTTCGTACTTATTGAGCAGAAAAAGGAATACCAAGCTAATTACAACGAGGATATAAGCATATTGGCTCATAGGAAATCTCCCTGTATGATAAAGAAGTAGTAGTGAGTAAATCGAATTAGTGGACCTAAAATAGCAGAACAAGCCAGCAAAACTTGATAAGATTTTTGATAGACCTCTAAAACTAATTACGTATAAGATTTGGTCTTAGTTACTTAGACTGCTTTACAATCAAGTAACTTGAAGATTACGACATGAACCTAACCAAATCGATATTATTTGGTTAGGTGAATTAGTGAAGCGTTTAGGCAATTCGCCATATAGCGATTGCCGTCAAGAGACTAGGAACTTTAGTTCCAGTCTCTTGTAACGATTTACATCTTCTCAGGCGCTTCCACTCCAAGCAAGCGAAGGGCTTCTTTGAGAACGATTGCGGTTGCGTAGCTGAGTGCTAGACGGCTGTCGCGTTCTGGACTTTCATCCAAGATACGGGTATGTGCGTAGTACTTGTTGAAGGCTTGAGCCAGACTAATTGCAAATTTAGCAATGATAGAAGGTTCAAAGTTATCCGCCGCACGGTTGATAATACGTGGGAAATCTTGGATGAGTTTGATGATTTCCCAGCTTTCAACATCATTCAAGCTATAGTCGCCAGCTGTTTCTGGTTTGAAGTCTGCTTTACGTAAGATAGATTGGATACGAGCGTAGGCGTATTGAACGTAAGGTCCAGTTTCCCCCTCGAAGGATACCATAGCTTCTAGATCGAAATCATACCCATTTGTACGGTCGGTCTTGAGGTCATAGAATTTAATGGCTCCAACTCCAACAGCATGCGCTACCTGGTCTTTGTTTTCCAGTTCAGGATTTTTAGCCTCGATTTGGGCCTTGGCACGACTAACGGCCTCTGCAACAGTAGGCTCTAGCAAGATGACATTCCCTTTACGAGTAGAGAGTTTTTTCCCTTCTTTTGTAACCAAACCAAAAGGAACGTGAGTAATGTCGTCACTCCAGTCGTAGCCCATCTCTTGCAAGACAGCTTTGAGCTGTTTAAAGTGGGCAGATTGCTCTTGACCAACAACGTAGATAGATTTAGCAAATTGGTATTCGTTTTTACGGTAAAGGGCTGCAGCCAAGTCACGTGTGATATAGAGAGTTGCACCATCAGATTTCTTGATAAGGGCTGGGTGTTCAATTCCATATTTCTCAAGATTCACAACTTGGGCACCTTCTGATTCAACAAGAAGGCCTTTTTCAGAAAGAATGTCTACAACTGCATCCATCTTATCGTTGTAGAAGGCTTCTCCATTGTAGCTGTCAAATTCGACTTGCAATTCATTGTAAAGGCGGCTAAATTCCACCAAACTTTCATCACGGAACCATTGCCAAAGAGCGAGAGCTTCCTCGTCTCCATTTTCAAGTTTACGGAACCATTCGCGTGCTTCTTCATCCAAGCTAGGGTCATTTTCAGCTTCAGCGTTGATGCGGACATAGAGTTTAAGAAGTTCATCAATTGGATGAGCTTTTACAGCTTCTTCGTCGCCCCATTTTTTGTAGGCAACAATCAACATCCCAAACTGTTTACCCCAGTCTCCCAAGTGGTTGACCTTGACTGTTTGATAACCGATTTTTTGGAAAATATGTGACAAGCTATCTCCGATGACAGTTGAGCGCAGATGACCAATAGAGAATGGCTTAGCGATATTGGGACTAGACATGTCGATAACAACATTTTCTTGTTTGCCAATAGTTTGGTCAGCATAGTGTTCTTTTTCAGTAATAACAGCTTGCAATACTTGAGCAGAAATGGCAGATTTATCAAGGAAAAAGTTAACGTAAGGTCCCGTTGCAACAACCTTTTCAAAGGCTTGGCTGTTAATCTTTTCAGCCAGTTCAGCCGCAATCATTTGAGGCGCTTTACGTTCGACTTTTGCAAGAGAAAAAGCAGGGAAAGCAATGTCTCCCATTTCTGAGTTTTTAGGGGTTTCCAGTAAATTTAAAATAGCCTCTTGGTCCAGGCTATCAATGACGCTAGCCAACTCGCTAGCAATCAATTCTTTTGTATTCATTAAGAGCTCCTTTTTGGACTTTTCTACTATTTTATCACATTTTTAAAGAAAGAAGAAAAAATTTTTGAAATCTCCTATTTTTTTGGTATAATATAGTTATAAAAATAGTTATAAATATTCACATAAGAGGATTTTATGAGAAAAAGAGATCGTCATCAGTTAATAAAAAAAATGATTACTGAGGAGAAATTAAGTACACAAAAAGAAATTCAAGATCGGTTGGAGGCGCACAATGTCTTTGTGACTCAGACCACCTTGTCTCGTGATTTGCGTGAAATCGGCTTGACCAAGGTCAAGAAAAATGATATGGTGTATTATGTACTAGCAAATGAGACAGAAAAGATTGATTTGGTGGAATTTTTGTCTCATCATTTAGAAGGTGTTGCAAGAGCAGAGTTTACCTTGGTGCTTCATACCAAACTGGGAGAAGCCTCTGTTTTGGCAAATATTGTAGATGCAAACAAGGATGAATGGATTTTAGGAACAGTTGCTGGTGCCAATACCTTATTGGTCATTTGTCGAGACCAGCACGTTGCCAAACTCATGGAAGATCGTTTGCTAGATTTGATGAAAGATAAGTAAGGTCTTGAGAGTTGCTCTCAAGACTTATTTTTGACAAGGAGAGACGGAAAATGGCGACAGAAAAGCTATCACCCGGCATGCAACAGTATGTGGATATTAAAAAGCAATATCCAGATGCGTTTTTGCTCTTTCGTATGGGTGATTTTTATGAATTATTTTATGAGGATGCGGTCAATGCTGCGCAGATTCTGGAAATTTCCTTAACGAGTCGCAACAAGAATGCCGACAATCCGATTCCTATGGCGGGTGTTCCCTATCATTCTGCCCAACAGTACATTGATGTCTTGATTGAGCAGGGCTATAAGGTAGCCATTGCTGAACAGATGGAAGATCCTAAACAAGCAGTTGGGGTTGTGAAACGAGAGGTTGTTCAGGTCATTACGCCAGGGACAGTGGTCGATAGCAGTAAGCCGGATAGTCAGAACAACTTCTTGGTTGCCATAGACCGTGCTGGCAATCAATTTGGCCTAGCTTATATGGACCTGGTGACGGGTGACTTTTATGTGACAGGTCTTTTGGATTTTACGCTGGTTTGTGGGGAAATCCGCAATCTCAAGGCTCGAGAAGTGGTGCTGGGTTATGACTTGTCTGAGGAAGAAGAACAAATCCTTAGTCGTCAGATGAATCTGGTACTTTCCTATGAAAAAGAAGGCTTTGAAGACCTTCATTTACTGGATTCACGATTGGCAGCTGTGGAACAAGCGGCATCTAGTAAGTTGCTCCAGTATGTCCATCGGACTCAGATGAGGGAATTGAACCACCTCAAACCTGTTATCCGCTATGAGATCAAGGATTTCTTGCAGATGGATTACGTGACCAAGGCTAGTCTGGATTTGGTTGAGAATGCTCGTTCAGGCAAGAAGCAAGGCAGTCTTTTCTGGCTTTTGGATGAAACCAAAACTGCTATGGGAATGCGTCTCTTGCGTTCTTGGATTCATCGTCCTTTGATTGATAAGGAACGAATCATCCAACGTCAGGAAGTGGTGCAGGTCTTCCTCGACCATTTCTTTGAGCGCAGTGATTTGACAGACAGTCTCAAGGGTGTTTATGACATTGAGCGCTTGGCTAGTCGTGTTTCTTTTGGCAAGACCAATCCCAAGGATCTCTTGCAGTTGGCGACTACCTTGTCTAGTGTGCCACGGATTCGTGCGATTTTAGAAGGGATGGAGCAACCTGCTCTAGCCTATCTCATCGCACAACTGGATGGAATTCCTGAGTTGGAGAGTTTGATTAGCGCAGCGATTGCTCCTGAAGCTCCCCATGTGATTACGGAAGGTGGTATTATCCGGACTGGATTTGATGAGACTTTAGACAAGTACCGTCGTGTGCTCAGAGAAGGGACTGGTTGGATTGCTGAGATTGAGGCCAAGGAACGCGAAAACTCTGGTATCAGTACGCTCAAGATTGACTACAATAAAAAGGATGGTTACTATTTCCATGTGACCAATTCTCAACTGGGAAATGTGCCTGCTCACTTTTTCCGCAAGGCAACGCTGAAAAACTCAGAACGCTTCGGTACCGAGGAATTAGCTCGTATCGAGGGAGATATGCTGGAGGCACGTGAGAAGTCAGCCAATCTAGAGTACGAAATTTTTATGCGTATTCGTGAAGAGGTCAGCAAGTATATCCAGCGTTTGCAGGCTCTAGCCCAAGGAATTGCGACCGTTGATGTCTTGCAAAGTCTGGCAGTTGTTGCTGAAACCCAGCATTTGATTCGACCTGAGTTTGGAGATGATTCGCGAATTGATATCCAGAAAGGGCGCCATGCTGTCGTTGAAAAGGTTATGGGGGCTCAGACCTATATTCCAAATACGATTCAGATGGCAGAAGATACCAGTATTCAACTGATTACAGGGCCAAACATGAGTGGTAAGTCAACCTATATGCGTCAGTTAGCCATGACGGCGGTTATGGCCCAGATGGGGTCTTATGTGCCAGCAGAAAGCGCCCATTTACCGATTTTTGATGCGATTTTTACCCGTATTGGAGCAGCAGATGATTTGGTTTCAGGTCAATCAACCTTCATGGTAGAGATGATGGAGGCCAACAATGCCATTTCGCATGCGACCAAGAACTCACTCATTCTCTTCGATGAATTAGGACGGGGAACTGCAACTTATGACGGGATGGCTCTTGCCCAGTCCATCATCGAATACATTCACGAGCATATCGGAGCCAAGACCCTCTTTGCGACCCACTACCATGAGTTGACTAGTCTGGAGTCTAGTTTACAACACTTGGTCAATGTCCACGTGGCAACCTTGGAGCAGGATGGGCAGGTCACCTTCCTTCACAAGATTGAACCAGGTCCAGCTGATAAATCCTATGGTATCCATGTTGCCAAGATTGCTGGCTTGCCAGCAGACCTGTTAGCAAGGGCGGATAAGATTTTGACTCAGTTAGAGAATCAAGGGACAGAAAGTCCTGTTCCCGTGAGGCAAACAAGTGCTGTCACAGAACAGATTTCACTCTTTGATACGACTGAAGAGCATCCTATTTTAGCAGAATTAGCTAAGCTGGATGTTTACAATATGACACCTATGCAGGCTATGAATGTCTTAGTAGAGTTAAAACAGAAACTATAAAACCAAGACTCACTAGTTAATCTAGCTATATCAAGGAGACTTCTTTGACAATCCCCCACTTTTTTGCTAGAATAACATCACACAAACAGAATGAGAAGGAGCTGACACATTGTCGCTCCCTTTTGTCTATTTTTTAAGGAGAAAGTATGCTGATTCAGAAAATAAAAACCTACAAGTGGCAGGCCTTGGCTTCGCTCCTGATGACAGGCTTGATGGTTGCTAGTTCACTTCTGCAACCGCGTTATCTGCAGGAAGTGTTAGACGCCCTCCTTGCTGGGAAATATGAAGCCATTTATAGTATCGGGGCTTGGTTGATTGGTGTGGCCTTGGTCGGTCTGGTTGCTGGTGGGCTCAATGTTGTCCTTGCAGCCTATATTGCCCAAGGAGTTTCATCTGACCTTCGAGAGGATGCCTTCCGTAAAATCCAAACCTTTTCTTATGCTAATATTGAACAATTTAATGCGGGAAATCTAGTCGTTCGCATGACAAATGACATCAACCAGATTCAGAACGTGGTCATGATGACCTTCCAAATTCTTTTCAGACTTCCCCTCTTGTTCATCGGTTCGTTTATCCTGGCGGTTCAAACCTTACCTTCTCTGTGGTGGGTGATTGTTTTCATGGTAATCTTAATTTTTGGCTTGACTGCCGTCATGATGGGAATGATGGGGCCTCGTTTTGCCAAGTTTCAAACCCTTCTTGAACGCATCAATGCCATTGCCAAGGAAAATTTGCGTGGCGTTCGCGTGGTCAAGTCCTTTGTCCAAGAAAAAGAGCAATTTACTAAGTTTACGGAGGTTTCAGACGAGCTTCTTGGTCAAAACCTTTACATCGGTTATGCCTTTTCAGTAGTGGAACCCTTTATGATGTTGGTCGGCTACGGGGCGGTTTTCCTCTCTATTTGGCTAGTTGCTGGGATGGTTCAGTCGGATCCGTCAGTTGTTGGATCCATTGCTTCCTTTGTCAATTACCTAAGCCAGATTATCTTTACCATTGTTATGGTTGGATTTTTGGGAAATTCTGTCAGCCGTGCCATGATTTCCATGCGTCGTATTCGAGAAATTCTGGATGCAGAGCCAGCCATGACTTTCAAGGATGTCCCAGATGAAGAGTTGGTCGGTAGTCTTAGCTTTGAAAATGTGACCTTTACCTATCCAATGGACAAGGAACCGATGCTGAAAGATGTGAGCTTTACTATTGAACCTGGTCAAATGGTTGGTGTCGTTGGAGCGACTGGTGCAGGAAAATCAACCTTGGCACAATTGATTCCACGTCTCTTTGATCCGCAAGAAGGCTCTATCAAAATCGGAGGTAAGGATATTCGAGAAGTGAGTGAAGGAACCCTGCGTAAAACAGTTTCTATCGTTCTTCAACGTGCTATTCTTTTCAGTGGAACGATTGCAGATAACTTGAGACAGGGTAAGGGAGATGCTACTCTATTTGAAATGGAACGCGCAGCTAATATTGCCCAGGCTAGTGAATTCATTCATCGTATGGAGAAAACCTTTGAAAGTCCAGTTGAGGAACGGGGAACCAATTTCTCTGGTGGGCAAAAACAAAGGATGTCGATTGCGCGTGGGATTGTTAGCAATCCACGTATTCTGATTTTTGACGATTCGACCTCGGCCTTGGATGCCAAGTCAGAGCGCCTGGTGCAAGAAGCCTTGAATAAGGACTTGAAGGGAACAACAACCATTATCATCGCTCAAAAGATTAGCTCGGTTGTTCATGCAGATAAAATCTTGGTTCTAGATCAAGGACGATTGATTGGTCAAGGTACGCATGCAGACTTGGTTGCCAACAATGCCGTTTACCGTGAAATCTACGAAACACAGAAAGGAAAGGAGGAGTAAAATGAAGACAGTTCAATTTTTTTGGAATTATTTTAAAGCCTATAAGCTATCATTTGTAGTTGTCATCCTGATGATTGTTCTGGCGACTCTTGCCCAAGCCCTCTTTCCGGTCTTTTCTGGACAAGCAGTGACGCAACTAGCCAATTTAGTTCAAGCTTATCAAGATGGCAGTCCAGAACTTGTTTGGCAAAGTCTATCAGGAATCATGGTCAATCTAGGCCTGCTGGTTTTGCTTCTCTTTATCTCCAGTGTCATATACATGTGTCTCATGACGCGCGTGATTGCAGAGTCGACCAACGAGATGCGTAAAGGTCTTTTTGGCAAATTGGCTCGTTTGACCGTTTCTTTCTTTGACCGCCGACAAGATGGCGATATCTTATCTCGTTTTACCAGTGATTTGGATAATATCCTCCAAGCCTTTAACGAAAGCTTGATTCAGGTCATGAGCAATATTGTTTTATACATTGGTCTGATTCTTGTCATGTTTTCGAGGAATGTGACGCTGGCTCTCATCACCATTGCCAGCACACCAGTAGCCTTCCTCATGCTAATTTTCATCGTGAAAATGGCACGCAAATACACCAACCTCCAGCAAAAAGAGGTAGGGAAACTCAACGCCTATATGGACGAGAGTATTTCAGGCCAAAAAGCCGTGATTGTGCAAGGAATTCAAGAGGATATGATGGCAGGATTTCTTGAACAAAATGAGCGCGTGCGCAAGGCGACCTTTAAAGGAAGAATGTTCTCAGGAATTCTTTTCCCTGTCATGAATGGGATGAGCCTGGTTAACACAGCCATCGTTATCTTTGCGGGTTCAGCTGTTTTATTAAATGATAAGACTATTGAAACTAGTACAGCCCTAGGTTTGATTGTTATGTTTGCCCAATTTTCACAGCAGTACTACCAGCCTATTATCCAAGTTGCAGCTAGTTGGGGAAGTCTTCAGTTGGCCTTTACAGGTGCTGAACGGATTCAGGAAATGTTTGATGCAGAGGAAGAAATTCGACCTGAAAAGGCTCCAATTTTCACTAAGTTGCAAGAAGGTGTTGAAATTAGTCATATTGATTTTTCATACTTGCCTGATAAACCTATTTTGAAAGATGTCAGCATTTCTGCCCCTAAAGGCCAGATGACAGCAGTTGTTGGCCCAACTGGGTCAGGGAAAACCACTATTATGAACCTCATCAATCGCTTTTATGATGTTGATGCTGGTGGGATTTATTTTGATGGCAAAGACATTCGTGACTATGATTTAGATAGTCTCAGAAGCAAGGTGGGAATTGTTTTGCAGGATTCGGTCTTATTTAGCGGAACGATTCGAGACAATATCCGTTTCGGTGTGCCAGATGCTAGTCAAGAAATGGTTGAGGCAGCAGCCAAGGCAACCCACATTCACGACTATATCGAAAGCTTACCTGATAAGTACGATACTCTTATAGATGATGACCAGAGCATCTTTTCAACAGGACAGAAACAATTGATTTCTATCGCTCGAACCCTGATGACAGATCCAGAAGTTCTCATTCTCGATGAAGCCACTTCAAACGTAGATACGGTGACAGAAAGTAAGATTCAGCATGCCATGGAGGCGGTTGTAGCAGGCAGAACTAGTTTCGTCATTGCCCACCGTTTGAAGACCATCCTCAATGCAGACCAGATTATTGTCCTTAAAGATGGAGAAGTCATTGAACGCGGTAACCACCATGAACTTTTGAAACTAGGTGGCTTCTACTCAGAACTTTATCACAATCAATTTGTTTTCGAATAAGAAAGAAGTTGTCCTATGTGGGCAGCTTTTTCTTGTCCATAAAAAATATTTATCACATTCTTAAAAAAAACATATTAGACGAAAGTCATTTTGAGTGATATGATAGGACTATCGTTATACTCAATGAAAATCA
>NZ_VMMI01000050.1:22445-26743 GCF_013277125.1 Streptococcus sp. 4094
GAAGAGATTTTCGAAGAGTGTTAATATTTGAAAGGAGAAGCATCATGGCTAGAACGGTTGTAGGAGTTGCTGCAAATCTATGTCCCGTAGACGCAGAAGGAAAAAACATTCATTCATCTGTATCTTGTAGATTCGCAGAGAGCATTCGTCAAGTCGGTGGTCTCCCTTTAGTCATTCCTGTTGGTGATGAGTCAGTTGTACGCGATTATGTGGAAATGATTGACAAATTGATTTTGACAGGCGGTCAAAATGTCCATCCTCAGTTTTATGGAGAGAAAAAGACCATCGAGAGTGATGATTACAATCTAGTGCGTGATGAGTTTGAACTGGCCCTCTTGAAAGAAGCGCTTCGTCAGAATAAACCAATTATGGCAATCTGTCGCGGTGTTCAACTTGTCAATGTTGCCTTTGGTGGAACCCTCAATCAAGAAATCGAAGGTCACTGGCAAGGCCTACCTTTCGGAACATCTCACTCTATTGAGACAGTGGAGGGAAGCGTGGTGGCCAAGCTATTTGGAAAAGAAAGTCAGGTTAACTCGGTNNTTTCGTGTAACTGCTATTGATCCAAGAGACCAGACCATCGAAGCGATTGAATCTATCGATGAACACCGCATTATCGGTTTGCAGTGGCATCCAGAGTTTCTGGTTAATGAAGAAGATGGCAATTTAGAATTATTTGAGTATTTATTGAATGAACTGTGACGACTGGGACATCTAGTCGTTCTTTCTTTTATTTTTTCAAAATTTTTGGAATGCGGCATTTTTACGCAAACGTTTGAATTCTGATAAAAAATGGAGAAATTCGACAAAAAAACTTGAAAAAAACGAAGGTAAGCGTTATGATAGAAAAGAAGAAATATTGGAGGAATAACATGTCACATATTAAATTTGATTATTCAAAAGTTTTAGACAAATTTGTTGCACCACATGAAGTGGAATACATGCAATCACAAGTAACAGCAGCAGATGAATTGATCCGTAAAGGAACTGGTGCTGGTAGCGACTTCCTAGGATGGTTGGACCTTCCTGAAAACTACGACCGCGAAGAATTTGACCGTATCTTGAAAGCTGCTGAGCAAATCAAGTCAGACAGCGATGTTTTGGTTGTTATCGGTATCGGTGGATCTTACCTTGGTGCCAAAGCAGCAATTGACTTCTTGAACCACCACTTTGCTAACTTGCAAACAAAAGAAGAACGCAAAGCTCCACAAATCCTTTACGCAGGAAACTCAATCTCATCTACTTACCTTGCTGACTTAGTAGAGTACGTTGCGGATAAAGACTTCTCAGTAAACGTGATTTCTAAATCAGGTACAACAACTGAACCAGCTATCGCTTTCCGTGTTTTCAAAGAACTCTTGGTTAAGAAATACGGACAAGAAGAAGCTAACAAACGTATCTATGCAACAACTGACCGCCAAAAAGGTGCGGTTAAGGTTGAAGCAGATGCTAACGGTTGGGAAACATTTGTTGTTCCAGATGACATCGGTGGACGCTTCTCAGTATTGACAGCCGTTGGTTTGCTTCCAATCGCAGCATCAGGAGCTGACATCAAAGCCCTTATGGAAGGTGCGAATGCAGCTCGCAAAGACTACACTTCAGACAAAATCTCTGAAAACGAAGCTTACCAATATGCAGCAGTTCGTAACATCCTTTACCGTAAAGGCTATGCAACTGAGATCTTGGTAAACTACGAGCCATCACTTCAATACTTCTCAGAATGGTGGAAACAATTGGCTGGTGAATCAGAAGGAAAAGACCAAAAAGGTATCTACCCAACTTCAGCCAACTTCTCAACTGACTTGCACTCACTTGGTCAATTTATCCAAGAAGGAACTCGTATCATGTTTGAAACAGTTGTCCGTGTTGACAAACCTCGTAAGAACGTGATTATCCCTAGCTTGGAAGAAGATCTTGATGGACTTGGTTACCTTCAAGGAAAAGACGTTGACTTTGTAAACAAAAAAGCGACTGACGGTGTTCTTCTTGCCCACACAGATGGTGATGTACCAAACATGTACGTGACTCTTCCAGAGCAAGACGCTTTCACTCTTGGTTACACAATCTACTTCTTCGAATTGGCTATCGCCCTTTCTGGTTACTTGAATGCCATCAACCCATTTGACCAACCAGGTGTTGAAGCATACAAACGTAACATGTTCGCTCTTCTTGGAAAACCAGGATTTGAAGAATTGAGCAAAGAACTTAACGCACGTCTATAATAGAAGAAAAGAGTGGTTTGCCCACTCTTTTTACTCTCTTTATCCATAGAAATTGGACTCAGCCAAGACTTGTGATATAATATAGAGAGCAACAAGGCAGACGCCTAGAGACTTTATAGGAGAAACTATGTCAAAAAATATCCGCGTACGTTACGCACCAAGTCCAACAGGACTATTACACATCGGAAATGCCCGTACAGCATTATTCAACTACCTTTACGCCCGCCATCATGGTGGAACATTTATCATTCGGATCGAAGATACTGACCGTAAACGCCATGTCGAGGATGGAGAACGTTCACAGCTTNNGGATTGGGATGAAAGCCCAGAAACACATGAGAATTACCGCCAGTCTGAGCGTTTGGACTTGTATCAAAAATACATCGACCAACTGTTAGCTGAAGGAAAAGCCTACAAATCTTACGTCACAGAAGAAGAGTTGGCAGCTGAACGCGAACGCCAAGAAGCAGCAGGTGAAACACCTCGCTATATCAACGAATACCTTGGTATGAGTGAAGAAGAAAAAGCGGCTTACATCGCAGAACGTGAAGCAGCAGGCATTATCCCAACTGTTCGTTTGGCTGTCAATGAGTCAGGTATCTACAAATGGCATGATATGGTCAAAGGTGATATCGAATTTGAAGGTGCCAATATCGGTGGTGACTGGGTTATCCAAAAGAAAGATGGTTACCCAACATACAACTTTGCCGTTGTCATCGATGACCATGATATGCAAATCTCTCATGTAATCCGTGGAGACGACCACATTGCTAATACACCAAAACAGCTCATGGTTTATGAAGCACTTGGTTGGGAAGCTCCAGAGTTTGGTCACATGACCTTGATTATCAACTCTGAAACTGGAAAAAAATTGTCTAAACGTGATACTAATACACTTCAATTTATCGAAGATTACCGTAAGAAGGGTTACCTTCCAGAAGCGGTCTTTAACTTTATTGCTCTTCTTGGTTGGAACCCAGGTGGCGAAGATGAAATCTTCTCTCGTGAAGAACTCATTAAACTTTTCGATGAAAACCGCCTGAGTAAGTCTCCAGCAGCCTTTGACCAGAAAAAACTGGACTGGATGAGCAATGATTATATCAAGAATGCAGACCTAGAAACTATCTTTGAAATGGCAAAACCATTCCTAGAAGAAGCAGGTCGATTGACTGACAAGGCTGAAAAATTAGTTGAGCTCTATAAACCACAAATGAAATCAGTAGATGAAATTATCCCATTGACAGATCTCTTCTTCTCAGATTTTCCAGAATTGACCGAAGCAGAGCGTGAAGTCATGGCGGGTGAAACAGTTCCAACAGTTCTTGAAACCTTTAAGGCAAAACTTGAAGCGATGACAGATGATGAATTTGTAACAGAGAATATCTTCCCACAAATTAAAGCAGTCCAAAAAGAAACAGGTATTAAAGGGAAAAATCTTTTCATGCCTATTCGTATCGCTGTTTCAGGTGAAATGCATGGACCAGAATTACCAGATACAATTTTCTTGCTTGGACGTAAAAAATCAATCCAGCATATCGAAAATATGTTAAAGGAAATCTCTAAGTAAGAAAGGTACAATAATGGACATCTGGGAAAAGATGTACGAAGAAGCACAGAAACTATACGATCCACATGAAGTATCGGATTTTGTTTATGCCAACCATGTTGTAGCCGCAGTAGAAGCAGAAGATGGACAAATATTTACAGGTTTCTGTATGGAGGGAACCTGTGGTGTTTTCCATCTCTGCGCAGAGCGCGCTGCACTCTTCAATATGTACCAATTTTCAGGACAAACTAAGGTTAAAAAAGTATTAGCCTTTCGAGACAAACCACCTTATGGTGGAAGTTCAGCCATGCCTTGCGGTGCTTGTAGAGAATTCCTTTTAGAACTGAATGCTGAAAATAAAGATGCAGAATTCATGATGGACTATGATACAAGAAAAACAGTTAAAGTCGCAGAACTAATCCCTTATTGGTGGGGAGAAGAACGTGCTTCTAAGTTTAATGAACAATAGAAGAGTCAGTACAATTCTGGCTCTTTTTACTATAATTTGAAAAACTGTACTTGAAAAAAGG
>NZ_VMMI01000051.1:0-255 GCF_013277125.1 Streptococcus sp. 4094
TCTACCAAGCCGGATTTGGCTTCCGCAAGTTTTTCCTTAGCTTCGTCTACTTTCGCTTTCGCATCCGCTACGTCTTTTTCTGTAGCGCTCGCGTTGCCAATCACTTCCTCAGCTTTTGTTACGGCTTCGGTAGCTTTTGTCTTCGCGTCTTCGTAGGCTGCTTTACTTGCTTCTGTCTTACCGTCTGTATTGGCACCTTCGTTGATGGCTGTATTCAAGGCATCTTTCGCTTGTTTAAGAGGTTCCTTGTCTACG
>NZ_VMMI01000052.1:0-5956 GCF_013277125.1 Streptococcus sp. 4094
ACGGACTGAAAGTCACATAACAAAAAAGCATTCCGTAAATTTTTACGAAATGCTAATTAACATATTTTAGTTTTAAGAACTACCTTATTATTGTTCTATGAGTGCTCATAAAGTTTTTGTCACTTTCTATATTTACTTAAAAAATAAATAAGTAAGTAACAAATATATTTTTTCAAGCTAGATACTAACTTCCAGCATTTTTAGAATCATCAAAGCGATATTCTTGTTTTCTATCATCAATTTCAATCGTCAATAATTTATCCTTAAGTTCTCCTACTTTTGTATTCGAATTATCTCTTATTGTCATGCTGATTGCATCATAACTATATTTATTATTTCCAATTCTTAACTGATTCTTTTCTAAATAAATTATTTCATTTTCATCGTTGCTTGATAACTCTTTTTTGTTTTTTATGATTTTATATTCTCCTCTCCCATGAGTTTCCATTTTAGAATTTAAAATACTATTAAAAAATAGTGTAACTATTAGCAATGCTAGAAATACCAACCAAACATTATGATCAGGCCTCTTCAATTTCCTCAGGCGTTCATTTTTCCTCATAATATAAAAATCATTTAATGTACTTGAATGGTCTAAAATAAAGTAGTCTTTATCGATTTTTAAAATATGATTGGAGATAATTTTAAAATTTTGAGTATGGCCTGATTTATCCATTAATACATTATCAGACAATCTATAATACTCTGTTTTTGTGGGCATGTTTTTTATAAACGTATTTTTGTATCTATAATAGTATATTTCTTTATCAACACTGAACTTCTTTTTATTTCTAATTTTAAAATATTTTCCATCTCGATTTAAGAATCCATCTTCATTAATCACAGGTAATAAAAATCTGCAAATCATATTAATTAAACTTTCTTTATATTCAAAAAGAATAATAAAGGAAAAGAAAACAATTAATAGTTTTACTAATGCACTGTAAACCGTAAAATAAGAAAGGTAAGTTGTGTTTCCTACTTCAATATTACTTGAAGTTGAAATATTAACAAAATATAAAAATACATTACTGTTTGTAATTTTTTCCGATAACAACAAAGAAAAATATAATAGAGGAACGAACAATAACACATTGAACTTCATTTTGAAGAAGCTCTCCTTTAGTTCAGTATCAGACTCTCCCATTTGAGGACGTATTTTTTTAGGAAGTAAGTATTGAATATCTTCATTCAAAATTTGAAGAAGAACAGAGACCAGTATAAGAGATATAAAAGTCCAATTGAAGAATGAAGATTCAATTCCTACTATTGAAAATAAAAATATGGGTATAGCAATCACTAAAAGCAATAAGTAAGGGGAAATGTTTGATAAATAACTAAAAATTCTAGTAAATAGTAATATTGTTATCACTATGAAAATGAAATGTTTGATAAATAACTAAAAATTCTAGTAAATAGTAATATTGTTATCACTATGAAAATGAAATTTTCAATAAAAATACCGTAGGGAGTATTATATAGCCACTCTTCACCCATCATTATTAGAATAGATGTTCGTAATATAAAAAACAAAAAAAAGTATCTAATTATACAGAAAATAATTTTAAATATACCTCTAAGTGAGATAGTATTTGATATTTTAGTTATTTGACTGTTTAAGTCTCCTAGGTCCGTATTTACATTTTCTTTCTCTAGGAACCAAACACATACCATTAAACTTAGATAGCAAATAAGCGCAATAATAAAATATATTTTCTTTTCCATATCTGAAAATATGAAGTAGATTAGAAAAAATAAATTTACTATATCTAAAATCGTTGAGATTACGTAATTATACTTCATTGGTTTTCGTATAAAAAAAACTATTTATCATATTTAAAATTTCCTTTATTTATATCAAATTCCATAATTCATTCTCTACTAAGATCTATAAAACTAAATATTTTAAGATTTTGTTAAACTATAAATTCCTTAATCTGTCTGCCCCCTCATCTTTAGTTATTTCATAGTTATAAAACGGCAATCCAATAATCCGATATCGTTCATCATCGACTAATGTTTTTGATTCTGATTGAAGAGAGGTAAACTGGAAAAATAATATTACTTTTGGCATCTTTTAACGGAGATTTATATTTTATGTCGAGCAATTGTTCATACGAATTGCTTCCGATAATTTCCAAATTGTGTTTATTCTATCCCTGTTATTAGTCAATGACTTATAATTTAAACGCTCACTACTAATATGTAGGAGCTATTTTTTCTTGAACAAGCGGATGTAGTCCTGTTTACTATGAATAATATCTGATATAAAGACAGCTTTTTTATCCTCTAAAATATGATAGAAGGCTAGGTAATCGCCTAAAATGATGCATCTGGTTTTGTGGGGTGGGTATATAATACCTCCTACTCTTTCATCAGCATCGAATCCTGCTTCTGGGAAGACTTCAAGACGCTCCGAATATTCTTAACTGTGTTTGCTCCTGCCTGTTCTGAAAAGTAGTTAGCTGAGATATAATCTTTAATACCTCTTAGCTGTTCTTGTACCGTTTCGGAGATAATAAGGCCATATGCGTTCTCGTTAAATTCCAAGATTAGCCCTCACTTCATCAAGGCTGCAAGTTCTTCCATGTTCTAAATCTTCAAAGCTACGGCCAATTTCAGCACGCAACTTTGATAGAAGTTCTTCTCTTTCTTTGTCTACTTGGATTTCAAATGGCAAGGCTTTATTTTCTACAATATGCTCTAAAAACAAGTTAAAACTGACTGTCATATCAAGATTTTGCGCTGTGATAATAGCTTTAGCCTTCTCTAACAAGTCTCTGTTAGTTTTAAAGTTTACCTGTGTGTTTTTTTCTAAAACATCCATAGTAGTACCTCCTTTTAGACCATTATATCACTTTAAACTATGCAGGTCTAGTTACGTATAGCTACCTATAACTGTATATTAAAAAGCTATTTTAAAAACAAAAAAAGCACTAAAGGGAAGCGCCCAAAAGTGCTTAATATCAGGAACTTAAAAATGATGAGTTCAGCAGGCAAAAAACTAGCACAGCCAAGCGGTGCTTTTTCTATTACAATTATAGTTTTCAGGAGCCAATCTAGGAATATTTAAATGAAATGTAAGTAATTATCACTAATAAAATAATCAATGAAAAATAAAATGAATGACGTAAATAAAAATGCTTCCACTTGTGCGAACAACCCTCTTTGCATTTACTGCTCATGCAGTTTCCAATTTCCTTATTGGTGATTCTAGCAATCCATAATAACAATGAATACATCAATGTTATTACACCAATTAACATCAGACATGAAATTATTATCATCTTAGAAAGATTCATATTTAATAAATCATCTCCGATATCAAAAACAGCTCTTGCTACTTCAATGCCTCCAAACATTACAAAAACAAATGCTGAAAAAATCCCTAAAATTGCTATGAAATCCGTGTAGATAGATGATTTTGTTTGTTCAATATCGTCAGATTGTTCCTGTACAGTTTTAAGAAGTTTATTAGAGTTGGCTGATTGCCCCTGTATATATTTAATAAAATATTTAGCTTGACTTAGTTGGCTTTTAGCTTCTGTAAGAGTATTATTAGAGGCGTCTGATTTTTTCTTTACATCTTGAAGAATTAATCTAGCTTGGTTTAGTTGGCTATTGACATCTTTTAACCCCTGCTCCACTTCCTTAGCAACCCTTGATATATAAGATTTCTGAATTTGAGATAAGCTATAATTAGAACTTATTTTCTTAAGGTTCTTATCTAGTATTAATTTCTTAGCGTTATCATCTGCTTCTATAGTTGAAGATAAATAATCGATGTTCCTATTTAACGTTTCATTGAGCTCATTGCTATTTTCATTCTGGTATACAAATTCAGCAATATAATCGTATGGAATTACTAAATTTTCCTCAGTTAAATTATCTTGAAGCGATTTTACAATACCATCATCATGATTAGAGATATCACCAACTAAAAGAAGTTGGATAAAACTTGTACTTATCTGAGCCATTCTAACTCCTCTGGATGGTTGTTAAAATAATTCAATATCTCTTCATTTGTGTATTTTATCCCTTGAACACCATCACTAATTAACTTTTCGTACTTTTTCCATGGTTCCTGTTTATGAGTTTTCTCCACTATATCAAAAATATCTACATCAGAAAATCTATCAATAACTTTCTTTAACAAATTAGCATCAAGTTCTGGAATATCTTGTGGTTGATACTTAAATATTTTTATGTTTCCTAATGAATTATTTTCTATATTCTCAAAATGAAAATATTCTTTAACAATATCCTGTTTTGTTATTTGAAAAGCTCCGAATCTTTTATATTCATGATATACACTTGGTACAACGGGACCATATTTCCATTTCTCCATTTGTTCCTCAAAAAGAGGATTTTTAGTGTCAACAATTTTAATTACATTGGCAAAATATAATATTTTTTGTAATATGAGGTTGTTAATTGAATAGCTCTTATCGTTAGAATATTCAATTATATAGTTCGCAATAAATAATGGTGGTTGCATTACTGAATCTCCTTTTACTCTTATTATATCACGTAGTTTAAGGACTACAAAACATTTTAGTATTTTTCTTTCTCAATACCCAAACAATAAAACACTAGCAACTCGTTTAAACACACGTTTCAAACATGCTGGTGTACCTAATATTGGATTCCATGGTTTTAGACACACACACGCTAGTCTCTTGCTAAACTCTGGTATACCATATAAAGAATTACAACACCGTCTAGGTCATTCTACACTAGCTATGACTATGGACACTTACAGTCATCTCTCCAAAGAAAAAGCAAAAACAGCCGTCTCATTTTATGAGAAAGCTGTGAGTTCGTTATAAGTGATGACAAAAATGATGACAAACCCAGAAATCAACATTTTAAGACAAAGCAAAAAGCCCACTGTTGTAGGCTTCTTACAATATAAAGTCTTATCTTAAAGCATTTTGTTGTAGAATTCAACGACAAGTGCTTCGTTGATTTCTGGGTTGATTTCGTCGCGTTCTGGCAAACGAGTCAATGAACCTTCCAATTTTTCAGCGTCGAATGATACGAATGCTGGGCGTCCAAGAGTAGCTTCTACTGCTTCAAGGATTGCTGGAACTTTCAATGATTTTTCACGAACTGAGATCACTTGACCTGGAGTTACGCGGTATGATGGGATATCAACGCGTTTTCCGTCAACAAGGATGTGACCGTGGTTTACGAATTGACGAGCTTGACGACGAGTAGTCGCAAGACCAAGACGGTAAACAACGTTATCCAAACGACGTTCCAAAAGAAGCATGAAGTTGAAACCTAGGATGCCGCCTTTGATTTTTGTAGCTTGTACGAACAAGTTACGGAATTGTTTTTCACCTACACCGTAAGTGAAACGAAGTTTTTGTTTTTCAGCCAATTGCAAACCGTATTCTGATAATTTAGAACGGTTGTTTGGTCCGTGTTGTCCTGGTACGTAGTTACGACGTGCCAATTCTTTACCTGTACCTGTAAGTGAAAGGCCAAGGCGACGAGCTTGTTTCCAAGATGGTCCTGTATAACGTGACATGTGAATGTCCTCCTGATATAAATAATATTTCGGTGGAAATAGTCACTTAGAAAGCCCTGATTCGTGCAGATGCCCTTCGCCTAAACAGCCAAGGTTACTTATCATAAGACACCTGTTGACGAGCTTCATGCTTTCCTGCTGATATTTCACACAAAATCCATTTTACCATGAATGGCTAGATTTGTAAAGGGGTCTTAAGCTTTATTTTCACTGCCAGAGAGGTTTGTAACTTCTCAAAGTAACTTCCACTTGCCTGACCAAAGTGGAAATTAGTCTAAAACGGATTTTTATGGTGGAATTAAGTGTGAGACGTTTGAGTTAGAAACGAGGTCTACTATGACAAAACATAAACACCTTACCCTTTCAGACCGTAATGATATCCAATTAGGTTTAGAGCGCAGTGAAACCTTCAAAGCTATT
>NZ_VMMI01000053.1:0-304 GCF_013277125.1 Streptococcus sp. 4094
TTTCAAATCTCTAACTTCTCTGAAAGTTCTATAATGAAGTTAGCCACCCAGCTCTCCTAAAAATTAGATGGTTCAACTAGCTGATAGCTAGTCCTCGATTTCATTTGAAAAGAGGCTTGATGCTGTTAGGCTGGCGAGCCAAGGCTAAGATTAGCCTTGGTTTAGCTGACAAAACCGCTTCAAGGGTTCCTTTTGTCAAATGAAAGCTCGTCTAGGCATAAGAAAACACCTCTGTGTTATACCTGTTGTTCCACCACAAACACAAGAAAGGCACAGAGATGAATGACAATTATACTACAAAAGG
>NZ_VMMI01000054.1:0-2547 GCF_013277125.1 Streptococcus sp. 4094
TTATACCATAAGTGAAAAACGTTTACAAATAGTTATCATCACTTGTAAATAGTTGAGTTTTTACTTATTTTTCGTTAAAATCATTTACACTAATTTCCATCGTTTTTTTAAATCGTATTCATCTTCGTATTCATTTTTACAATCATCTTTGCCCGTATAGTTGAGAAGGTTTCAATTTACTTCTAATAGTTTACAAATAGAAAACTGTGATTACTCACGGTCTTTTTTTAAAAAATAAAATAAAAAAACTCCATCAAAACTCTTGACTTTCTCGGTATACCGTGATATAATATAATCAAGATAAGGAAAGGGGGTGATGAAGTTGAACAAAGAAGATTGGCTTAGGTTACTTGAAAAGGCAATAGACAATATTCCTGAAACAGTAACTGCTATCGCAAGTCTAGTGACCGCAATAACGGTCGCAAGGCAAAACAAAAAGCGTAAACCGAAATCCCGCAAAAGAAAAAGGTAAACGCTAAGAGGTTGGGGCGAAAGCCCCTCACACCTCTATTTTATCAAATGGAACGAGGAAATGCAATGGTTAGTGCAATAGCTATTTTTATAATTGCAATTAATGTATACATTTATCTAAAAAACAAAAAGGACAAATAAGATGAGAAAAGTTATTCAAGAATTGTTAGACAGTTCGATGTCTACATCTGCTATTTCGCAAGGCGCTGGAGTTCCATGGACTACCGTTTCTGACCTCAGAAAAGGAAAAACAAGTATGGACAAAATGGCACTTCTCACAGCGGAAAAACTTTATGAATTTGCTACAACTGATAAGCAGTGATTTCGGTCACTGTTTTTTTATTTTTAACAAAACACCGTTTTTGACAATAATACCCTGCCATTACTCCTCCCTATTCTTCAAGAAAACGCTTTTTTGAACAATAGGACTTCTATTTTAGTTTCTAATTGTTCAAAATGCCTGTTTTTGCAAAATAAAAAACCGCAAGCCTGAGCCTGCGGTTGGTGTAATCTATTTTGAAATTTTTAAACAAAAAAGGAGCATTTAAGCTCCCTCCTTTGAAATAACGGACACTTGGCTGGTCGGTGTACCCAGCATCTCAGATACCTTTTTCAAGGTGCGGCAGGAACCTTTCTGCCCTCAAATGTCTTTCGTTAATGTTATTCTAGCACTAACTGCTTTTTTTGTCAAGTTTTCTCAATCTACCAGACTTGATACGACTTTGTAACTTGAAATCTTGCAAGCGATACATGGTCGGAACATAAAAGAAATCGCCACTTTTATGTAACTTTATGGCAACGAGAACATTATCATCAAATCTTTTCACATATTCAAAACTAGCGTCTTTCTCTCGCGGATTGACTCCAACAAAATCTGGATTTCTTAGTATGAGTTCCAAGTCTTCAATATGATGGATCACATCATTATGATGGCGTTTCAACATATGGCTTCTCAAACCTTCTTTGTTGACCTTGATTTCACTTGCTTCAAGAACAATATTAAAAATTTCTTTTACTTCATCGGTAACCTGACCGATTTTTTCGTGATTCATAATTCCCTCCGTTATTTCATAACCATTATATCACATTTTATTTTGTCGTAATTAAGCCATCTGGCTCTACTGTGAACTCTGGCTTGTTTGCCATCGTTCCGTCTGGTTTGAGGTAGTACCAGCCTGTTCCGTCTGCGGACTGGACGAAGGCGTTTGATACCATGGCACCTTCTTTACCGTCTAAGTAGTACCATGTGTCCTTATACTTGACCCAACCTGTCTTCATGGCACCTTCTACGTCGAAATAGCACCACTTCTCAGCGATTTTCTTCCAGCCTGTGGCCATTTCGCCTGATTGGTCAAACCAGTACCAATTGCCGTCTGAGTGCTTCTTCCAGCGGTCTGCAAGCATGTAGCCTGAACCGTCGAAGTAATACCAGGTTCCGTTGATTTTCTCAAACTTGTCTTTTGGATAAGAGCCGTCTGAGTGTACATACCAATAGCCTTTATCGTTCTTCTGCCAGCCTGTTTCGGCGCCTAGGCCGTTCTCAATATCTCGCTTAAACTGTTCACGGCTAACACCCCATTTCGCAAGATAAGGATACGGGTCAACGTGGTCGCTACTGTTATCCGGCTGGTTATTCGTACAGTATTCATGCGTTTTGATACCTGCCAAGTCGTCTGTATCAAGAGTTTTCGGCAAACCTGCTTCATCTGCTAGATTTCGTAGCAATTCGATATAAAGGCGATAGTCTGTCATGAACTCTTCTTTAGTTGAATGGCTTTCAATCAATTCAACTGCTGCATAGGTCTCAGCATTCCAACCACCCCCAACGTCCCAGGCACCATTATCAACAGGTCCTACCTGCATAACACGGCCATTTCCAACGACATGAGAAAAGAACCCAAGTCCAGGGTCCTTTCTATAGTGGTAGTCCGCCTCATTTTGAGCAGTTGAGTTGCGGTTGCCTGTTGAGTGAGCATGTACTTGTCTATAAGGTTGCACTCCGACTTGTGGCAAGCCTGTACGTAGTCTGCTTGTATCGATATCCATCCCTACTCCCTCCAAGCGTCATTCATCTGT
>NZ_VMMI01000055.1:0-6512 GCF_013277125.1 Streptococcus sp. 4094
TGTTGTTCCTGCTTCTGCTGGTGTCACTGGCTCTTCCGCTTTTGGCGCTACTGGTGCTGATACAGGCTGATAGACTGGGCTATAGTTCACAGTCATTTTTTCAACTTTCTCAGTGACATCTGTTAATTCAAAGGTAACAGCTTTTGTTTCTTGGTCTTTCTTGAGCAAGACTTCATAAGTACGAACTTCGCCACTTGCACCGCTTTCTTTGATGACAATCTTGTGTTTTGTGACTGTATCTGAAACCGTTTCAGCTTCAGTAAAGTACAATTCATTGTGCGGTAAGAATAAATTCTTGCCTGAAGCTTGATTCATTTCTTGGAGTACATCTACAGGGATATTGCTTGCTTCGCTGATAACACTTAATGTATCTCCCCACTTAATGACATACTTAAATAAATCACCTTCTTTTTGAAGGTCAGCTTTCACTTCCTCAACTGTTCTGGCTACCCAGACGCCATCTTGTTCACTGGCTGACACAGTTGGAGCTAAAAAGCCCAGACCCAGTAGAATCACACCTGTCGCAACAATTGCACCAGTTCTCAATTTTCTAAAACCACGGAGGGACAAGCTTCCTCTAACATTTGTTTGTCTCATAATGTTTATTTTTCCTCACTATTCTATATTTTCCAAAGTAGACCCTGCCTAGGTCTACTAGCCTATGTTTGCGATATGGATAGGCTTCTACAGATTTATCTATCTATTTTCAAGATAAGATTTCTATAGATTTTTATGCACAATTCCATATATAAGTTGCGAAACTCCTTTCTAATAAATTCCATAACCTTAGTATATCATATTTAAGTACTAAAGTACAAAGAAAACAACTGAAAGCAATGATTTTCACCACTGCTTTCGGATTTATTTATCATTTTAAAACTTTCAGTTGCTAGCCTCATTTTTCAGTCTAGCATCAGTATTATTCACCATCCAGCAGAAGTTCTTTTGGTTGTTTTCTGAGGAGATTGCTTGATGCAAGCGCCATAACGAGAACCACTAGAACTAAAGCAAGGACAAAGACGATGATAAAGTCTGATGTCTGAATGGAAATATCTAGGCTCGACAAGGTCTTGCTAAAGCCATCTACTTCTGCACCACCACCAAGGTTAGAGGCCTGAGCCGCCTTACTAGCCTGTTTGGCAACACCTGAAGTCACATTGGCAAGGACAGTATTTCCGATTGCACGCGCTGTGTAAGTAGCTAAGAAGTAAGCAGAAACAAGAGCAGGGATGGCAATCAAGATGGATTCAGTGATGAATTGACCCAAGATACTTGCCTGCTTGAGACCGATAGAGAGGAGAATTCCCACTTCCTTGCGACGGGCATTGATCCAAAGGCTGAGCAAGAGGGCAAGGAGAAGAACTGAGAAACTCAAGCTACCCCAGAAGAGGAGGTTGGCCATCTTGTACATACCAGAGATGGATTGCTCAAGAGCTGGGTAGTTAGATGAGCTTTTAACGAGTGTATAGCTCTTCCAGTTGATACCACTGATGCCATTCAACTCTTTCATAACATCATCCAAGTTCTTGTCCGCTGTTACAAAGAAGGTTGCGTCCCCATAAATAGCTGTGTCTTCTGTGTATCCATAAAGTTTTGCAGCCGTGTGAATGTCTGTGATAGCTGTATTTTCATAGAGTTCTTGTGAGTAGGTTACTGCTGACTTGTTGTGACCATCAAAGAGTCCCTTGATTGTCACTTCGACTGTTTCCTTGGCACCTTTTTCATTGTCTGCGTCATAGATATTGGAGTCCAGTTTAACCTTGTCCCCTACTTTCCAGCCGTATTTGGCTGCCAAGTCCTTGTGCAGGAGGATCTTGTCCTTGTCGTCGTTTGTTAGGTGCTCTCCTTCGACCAGCTTATAAGAACCAGAGACAAACTTGTCTTCTTTAGAGGAGTCATTAACACCCGTAATCATCAAGCTGCTTCCAAAATGTTTGGCACGGTCAGGTGTCAGATTTTTCTTGGTTTCTGGCGTTTCAATAAGGTCATATCCAGTCAAATCTCCGATAGCGTTGATGCGTTTCACATAAGACTCGATGGCCTTGTTTTCGGTGATTTTTTTGATGTCTTCACCCTTGATATTCCCAGCACCACGTGGCGTTCCTTGATTGACGCGACGATTGATTTGCATGGAGAAGCTGTTGGTGATATTTTTAAAAGTCTCCTGAGAAGCCTTGGCAGTAGCTCCCTTGATCGACAAGCCGACCAAACTCAAGCTCGCCATGAGGAGAATAATCAGGAAGATGACAATCGATTTGAAAAACTTCCTTGTAACATAGGCAAATGCGTTGTGTAACATAGGTTCCCTTTCTAAATGTTGTTCTATTTTATAGTTCGAACAGAAAAAGCTCGTATTATTTCGTAGTATTGCGAGTTTCAGTCAGTTTCTTGTCCTTCAACTCAAGTGTAATATCTGACGCTGCTGCCACTTCTTTGCTGTGGGTTACGACGATGACACATTTACCTGTTTTCTGGGCAAGTGATTTGAGCAGTTCGACAATATCTCCAGCAGTTTTAGGGTCCAGATTTCCTGTTGGCTCATCCGCTAGAATAACTGGAGCTTCTGAGACCAAACTACGAGCAATGGCAACACGTTGCTGTTGACCACCTGATAACTGGAGAACATTCCGCTTGATCTGACTTTCATCCAAACCAAGCTCAAGCAGCGTATCCTTGCTTGCCTTTTTGTTGACCAAGCGGATATTTTCCAGTGGAGAAAGATAATCTATCAAGTTATAATTTTGAAAGACCAAAGAAATATGGTGCATGCGATGGTAAGAATAGCCCTTCTTACGAATGTCCTCTCCTTGGAAAAGAATCGAACCTTCAACAGGACTATCTAGACCAGCAAGTAGGGATAAGAGAGTGGATTTCCCCGCTCCTGATTCTCCAATAATACTGTAAAATTTCCCGGGTTCAAAATGATAATTGATCTGATATAGGACTGCTTCAGCAGTGTTCTTATAACGGTAAGTAAGGTCTTGTAATTGTAATAAAGTCATGATTTCTCCTTCTTAACTAATGGATGATAAAATTTCTTTAGGTGATTTTCTAAATAGAAATACGAAACAAAGGACTACTGATAAGCAACTAAGCAGAACTAGAAAAACATAGGATTCTGCAAATGATAGGATATTAGTTGATAGACTGCTTGCTTTAGCTAGCGTGTCTTGTAAACTTGCCTGTTCTCCACTTGCTAGTAGTGTTTGGAGCAGATAGGATGTAATGGCATTTCCAGCGATAAAGGATGGAAGCAAAGCTCCGAGAGATACCAACAGCACCTCTAAACAGAATTGTAGGAAGATCGAGCTTTTGCCTTTGCCAAGTGCAAGTAAAATTCCCACTTCGTAGACCCTTTCTCTCAACCAGAGAGACAAGACCAAAATTAAGGCTCCAGCTCCAGCTATCAACATCCCATAAAGGAAAATGGTCAGAAAGGTTTGGAAGGTTGCAACTGAGTCTTTGATTTGTTCAAAGGCCTTGTTTTCCTTCTCAACTTGGTAGCCTTGATTTTCCAAGGCCAAGTTTTCTACCTGCTTCATGAGTCCGTCCATTTCCTTAGGATTTTCTACATAGAAGCGAGCTGCACTGACTAGAGATTCACCATTTCCCAAAAGGCTTTGGCTACTTTCATAGTCTGTAAAGACTTGGTTTTCACTGAAGTCGGAAGACAAGCCTGTAAATTTCTCTTGTTTTTTACCAGAGAAGATTCCGACGATTTCAAACTCAACAGTTTGTCCTTTACCAGCTTCTGACTGACCAGCATCTAAGGTAATCTTGTCATGAAGGGAAAGACCGTTCTTCTTAGCCAACTCTTCGTGGATGATGATTTTCTTTGAATCCCCTTTTTGAAGGTGTCGCCCTTCTTTTAGATTGAAAGCCGAGCTGGTAAAGGTCACATCCTTGGATGAATCATCCAGAGCTGTTAAGCTAACCAGGTTCTTGTCCGTAGCTGACAAATCATCACGTTCAACGCTCTGCTCGCCACTCACTGCTTCCTTGTCTTTTAGTTTTGCAACCGTCTCGAGTTCAGGAGAAACATTTTCCAGTCCCTTAATCTTGCTTACAGATGCTAGGTCTGACAACTTGAAAGTCTGACCGTTCTCTGTCTTCTTAATAGAAAAAGATGTGTTGAGTGATTTGTAAAGATTGGTTTCCACTGTTTTGTTGGACTTCATCAGAGTCAAACAGGCTGAAATTCCAGCCAATAGGACCAATAAAATCAGAAATAAAATAAAACTTCTCAGTCGTTTTCTGCTGACATAAGCCCAAGCTCTCTGGATTGGATTCATTTGTCACCTCCATATTTGTAAGACTATTATAAAATCCAAATATGAAATGTTTATGAAATACAAAAAAAATATCAAAAAGAGCAACGGCTTTCACCGTTGCTCTTTCGAGTACTATTCTAGCTAGTTTCCGACTAGTCTAAGCTTAACTTATCTTAACTGAGTAAGAATAGCTTTGAGTTTATCAATCAACTCATCTTCTGTGTGGTCAGACTCTTTCTCATTGGCTAGGAAGACAACTGCTTGAGCGAGAGCTTCTCGTGCTTGATCAAGGACTTTCGCATCTACACTTGTAAGGTCACCGTCTTGAAGAACCTTAGTTAATTCCTTGGTCAATTTCTTGAGTTCTGACTCTTTCTTACGACGCGCGATGAGGAAGAGAAGGAGACCAAGAAGGGCGAGAAGGCTGCCAATCATCGTACCGTATGGAAGATGACCTTGCTCTTTCCTTGTTTGTTTCGTTTCTTCTTCATCCTTAGTCGCTTGCTTGCCTTTCAAGGATTCGAGTGCTTCTTTGACCTTGTCAGTCATCTCTTTCAAGCCTGCCTCTGTCAAGTCAGCATTTCTAAGGGCTTCTTGACCCTCTCCGAGAATGACCTTCGCAGCGTCGATGACAGATTGATCAATACCATCCAAGTCTTTCAAACGAGTTTCCAGTTCTTCAACCAATCGAGCAAGTTCAGACTTGTCAACAGAACGAGTCTCACTAGGAGTCACTGGAGTGCCTGAATTGTTTGAAGTAGATGTAGAAACTGGTGTTTCTTGAGCTGGAGTACTTGCTTGAGCCTGTCCAACAGTAGATGATGGAGTAGCAGGGGTGGTGTTGCTACTATCGTCTGTCGTCACACTAGGGACTGGAGTGTTGCCACTGTTACCTGGTGTCACACTGTTGCTATTGCTGTCAGCAGGGGTGGTAGTACCGCCGTTGTTCGTGTTAGCACCGTTATCGGCATTAGTACCGCTGTTGGTGTTAGCACTGTCGTCAGGACGTGGAGTTGGATTTGGACGAGGAGCAGGCTGAGGATTGATATTATCGATAGCTTGTTTGCCATTATTCTTCGCTTCATCTACCTTATCGTTAGTTGTCGCGTCGTCAATAGCTTTCTTAGCGACAGTTACTGCTGTATCAACATCAGTTTTCGCTTTGTCCTTCTCTTCTTTCGTCAAGTCGGTACGCTTATCAATCTCAGCTTTCTTAGCCTTAGCTGCTTGGTCGATTTCTTTCTTAGCTGCTGCTTTCTTATCACCAGTTGGATTGATGTTATTGATAGCGGTAGTGCCATTATTCTTCGCTTCATCTACCTTATCGTTAGTTGTCGCGTCGTCAATAGCTTTCTTAGCGTCTTTTGCTGCTGTATCAACATCAGTTTTCGCTTTGTCCTTCTCTTCTTTCGTCAAGTCGGTACGCTTATCAATCTCAGCTTTCTTAGTCTCAGCTGCTTTGTCGATTTCTTTCTTAGCTGCTGCTTTCTTATCGCCAGTTGGATTGATATTATTGATAGCGGTAGTGCCATTATTCTTCGCTTCATCTACCTTATCGTTAGTTGTCGCGTCGTCAATAGCTTTCTTAGCTTTTTCTGCTGCTGTTTCAACATCAGATTTCGCTTTGTCCTTCTCTTCTTTCGTCAAGTCGGTACGCTTATCAATCTCATCTTTCTTAGCTTCAGCCGCTTTGTCGATTTCTTTCTTAGCGTCAGATTTCTTATCGCCAGTTGGGTTGATGTTATCGATAGCTGTATTGCCATTATTCTTCGCTTCATCTACCTTATCGTTAGTTGTCGCGTCGTCAATAGCTTTCTTAGCTTTTTCTGCTGCTGTTTCAACATCAGATTTCGCTTTGTCCTTCTCTTCTTTCGTCAAGTCGGTACGCTTATCAATCTCATCTTTCTTAGCCTTAGCTGCTTGGTCGATAGTCCCTTTAGAAGCATCTGTGATTTTATATTTCACTGGTACATTTTCCGTACTACCATCTTCATATGTCACTGTAAGTTCAATATCATGGAAACCATCTGTTGTAGGATAGCTTGTTCCATCTTTCAACTTAGCAGACTGTTTGTGTTCAGCATTTACAGCGTCTAACAAATCATTATCTGTAACATTTTGTTTGTATGGTTTGACTAGTGTATTTGTAGTCACACTGTGACTTTGTTTTGTGTACGCTCCGCTTTCTTTGCTATTTTCAAAGTCGCCTTCTCCTGATTTGGCTGTTACCTTCACACCATC
>NZ_VMMI01000056.1:0-13257 GCF_013277125.1 Streptococcus sp. 4094
ATCCTGTCTTCCCGATACATTACAGAGATACGTAAGCGTATCTTTTTTGTTTTAACTAGATATTATATACATTAAGAGAGAATCAGTTTGGTTCTCTCTTTTTTGATTTTCAGTAATTCATTTTGATCGCGTATATTTTTTTGTTTCCTGATTTGTTCAATGAATACTGTAGTTTAGGTAACCACATTGAAATTTAATAGATTTTATAACTCCTATAAATTTTTAAGAAAGCAATAGAAGGGTTTTGTTTAACGTATAATATATGTGTTTGCCTAATAAAAATTTATACTCTTTTTGATTTTAAATAAGTATTAGCTTACATTATGGTGTGAATTGGGTTTGATATTTCTTTTGAGGAAGTTGCCTTAGATTTTTCTAATTGTGTTTTATTGTATAGTGTATCTTGCTTGTTTTGAACAGAATTTTTTATGACATTTGTCATATTTTCTAGTGACAGAAGCTTCTATCTCCTCTGATTTCAAAAGACTATAATTGTAGTATGAAATGGAGGAAGAAGAGATGAGAAATAAAATGATTATCGCAGTGAGTTTAGTAGTAGCAGGAGTTATGACCTATCTCATGTTTTCGGGATTGGATGAGGGTTTCTACCATTTTCCTTGGGAACTATTTGCTGTCTTTGGAATGATGTCTTGGATTGTTAGAGAAGGTTTGAAATTAGTCTCAGATGTGAAAAAGGAGTTTGAAAAATGAAAAAAGCGTTTCTCTATCTTTTTATTGGACTATCACTAGTGGTATGGTTGGTAGAAATGTTTACAGGTTGGTTTGCTCAAGCCTTGCTTCGCCAATTCATTCGTGGTGCTTGGGATTTTGGATTTATGATTTTCGTCGTTTTCCCTATGGGAATGGAGTGGTTGAAAGGAGAATATTATGAACATGATTAAGGTACAAGGCTTACATAAAAACATCAAGGGTAAGGCTATTTTGAAGGATATTTCCTTTGAGGTAGCTGAAGGTGAATGTGTTGCCTTGATTGGGCCAAATGGTGCTGGTAAGACGACACTCTTGGACTGTTTGCTTGGAGATAAACTGGTCACCAGTGGGCAAGTATCTATCCAAGACTTGCCAGTGACGAGCTCTAAGTTAGACTATACGAGATCCTATCTCCCTCAAGAAAATGTAATTGTTCAAAAACTAAAGGTTAAAGAGTTGATTGCTTTCTTTCAACGTATCTATCCAAATCCCTTGAGCGAGCAGGAAATCGATCAACTATTGCAGTTTGACCAGCAGCAGAAAGAGCAATTTGCAGAAAAATTATCAGGTGGACAAAAGCGTCTTTTCTCTTTTGTCTTGACCTTGATTGGCCGACCAAAGCTTGTTTTTTTAGATGAGCCAACTGCTGCCATGGATACCTCAACCCGCCAACGTTTTTGGGAAATTGTTCAAGATCTAAAAGCGCAGGGAGTTACCATTCTCTATTCGTCCCATTACATCGAAGAGGTAGAGCATACAGCGGACCGAATCTTGGTCTTGAATAAGGGAGAGTTGATTCGCGATACAACACCTCTAGCTATGCGTAGTGAGGGAATTGAAAAGCATTTATCCTTCCTCTGGCATACAAGGAAATTGTTGAGCAGTCTAACTTGGTTGAAAATTGGGTACAAAAACAAGATGCTCTGCAAGTAGTCACACGAGAGGCAAATGCTTTTTGGGAACTGTTAGTTCAAGCAGGATGTAGCATACAAGAAATCGAAGTTAATAACCGTAGTTTGCTAGATACAATCTTTGAAGAAACACAGAAGGGAGATGACTAAGATGAAACGATGGATCGCATTAAATAAGATAGAATTTCTATTGACCAAACGGCAACTAGTTTATTATTTATTATCAGTAGGGATGCCGACAGCCTTCTATTTATTCTTTTCAGGCATGTACCAGGACACACCTGGTGGACCAGCTAATTTTATGCGTGATTATCTTATCTCCATGACTGCCTTTTCCATGATGTCGACAGCTATCTTCTCATTTCCAGCTGTCTTACATACCGATAAAATCAACAACTGGCAGAAAACATTGCGTCATAGCCCTGTAAATATGGTAGAATATTATCTATCAAAGATAACAAGTATGCTGGTTGATTATTTGGTTTCAATCTTGGTGGTTTTCTCAGTTGGACATTTTGTAAGAGGTGTAGAGATGCCTCTAGGAAGCTGGGGTGGGGCGGCGCTCTTACTGATTTTGGGAAGTATTGCATTTGTAGCACTTGGCTTGATCTTGACTCTCTTACCAACTAGTCAGCTGATGTCTGTCGTGGGTAATCTTCTTTATCTAGGATTGGCTGTTTTAGGTGGACTCTGGATGCCTATCACTTTATTTCCAGACTGGATGCAAGCAGTCGGTAAGTGTCTCCCAACCTATCAGTTGATGGAGTTGCTCAAGACATTTTTAAATGAAGGTGGAATCAATCTATCAGCCACAGTTTATCTACTTGTTTTTTCAGCAGTTTTGTTTGGTTTGACCATTTACCTTCAAGGTCATAAGGAGAATGCTTAATGCTTGAAAGACTGAAAAGCATACACTATATGTTTTGGGCCAGTTTGATTTTTATGCTTTTCCCCATTCTACCTGTAGTGATTGGGTGGCTTTCTGTCTGGCATTTATTGATTGATATTCTATTTGTAGTGGCGTATTTGGGTGTTTTAACAACTAAGAGCCAGCGCCTATCTTGGCTATATTGGGGCCTCATGCTGACTTATGTAGTTGGGAATACCGCCTTTGTTGCTGTGAATTATATCTGGTTTTTCTTTTTCCTTTCCAATCTCTTAATTTATCATTTTGGCGTACGTAGTTTAAAGTCTTTACATGTCTGGACATTTCTCCTTGCTCAAGTCCTTGTTGTGGGGCAACTTTTGATTTTTCAGAGAATCGAAGTTGAGTTTCTAGTCTATCTACTTATAATTCTTGCTTTTGTCGATTTGATGACTTTTGGCTCGGTTCGTATTCGAATTGTAGAGGATCTGAAAGAAGAGCAGGCCAAGCAAAATGCCCAGATAAATCTATTGCTAGCAGAAAATGAGCGCAATCGTATCGGTCAGGATTTGCATGATAGTCTGGGACATACCTTTGCTATGCTTAGTGTTAAAACTGATCTAGCCTTGCAGTTATTTCAAATACAGGCTTATCCACAGGTGGAAAAGGAATTAAGAGAAATACAGCAAATTAGCAAAGAATCAATGCGTGAAGTGCGAACCATTGTGGAAAATCTTAAGTCTAGAACTTTGACATCCGAACTAGAGACTGTGAAAAAGATGTTAGAAATTGCTGGAATTGAGGTGGAAATAGCTAATCAACTAGATACAGCTAGCTTAACTCAGGAATTGGAGTCAACGGCTTCCATGATTTTGCTTGAATTAGTGACCAATATCATCAAACATGCTAAAGCGTCTAAAGTCTGCTTGAAATTAGAACGGACAGAGAAGGAACTCATTCTAACAGTGAGAGATGATGGCTGTGGCTTTACTTCTATAAAGGGGGATGAGCTCCATACAGTCCGAGAACGTGTCCTTCCATTTTCGGGAGAGGTAAAGGTGATTAGTCAGAAACAACCGACAGAAGTGCAAGTTCGACTACCTTATAAGGAGAGAAAGTAGATGAAAGTATTAGTCGCAGAAGATCAAAGTATGTTGCGAGATGCCATGTGCCAGTTGCTCACGCTTCAACCGGATGTAGAGTCTGTCTTTCAAGCCAAGAATGGGCAAGAAGCAATCCAACTCTTAGAAAAAGAGTCTGTAGATATCGCCATCCTTGATGTAGAGATGCCTGTGAAGACAGGTCTTGAAGTCTTGGAGTGGATACGAGCAGAAAAGCTTGAAACAAAGGTGGTTGTGGTGACGACCTTCAAACGTCCTGGGTATTTTGAACGTGCGGTCAAGGCTGGAGTGGATGCTTATGTCTTGAAAGAAAGAAGCATTGCAGACCTCATGCAAACTTTGCATACTGTCCTCGAAGGAGGCAAGGAGTATTCGCCTGAATTGATGGAAGTGGTGATGACGCATCCCAATCCATTAACAGAACAAGAGATTGCTGTTTTAAAGGGAATTGCTCAAGGCTTGTCTAACCAAGAAATTGCAGATCAACTTTATTTATCAAACGGAACCGTCCGAAATTATGTCACCAATATTCTTTCAAAACTAGATGCAGGTAATCGAACAGAGGCAGCTAATATCGCGAAAGAATCTGGTTGGTTGTGATACTATCTTAACTCGAAAACCATCATGTGCTAAAATTGATGGGATTGAATGGAACAATTTGTAACTTGAGGGAGCTTGGTTTCCTCCTTTTTGTTTACTCTAAGGTGGTAGCAAGAGCTAAACCTAGGCTTTCTATGAAATTTTTTCAATCAATCTTCAAAAAACACTTGAAAGTGTTTACAATTAGTGATAGAATGGAATAAGTAGAAACATGAAAACGAAATTTTCACATCTTCACTTTTGTAAGTAGATATAGAGTTTCAATCGGTGCCTCTACTTGTAAAAGAATGTGTGGGATAGAAAGGGCAGGAAAAGGAATGAATGCAGATGATACAGTAACCATTTATGATGTCGCTCGTGAAGCAGGTGTTTCCATGGCGACGGTCAGCCGTGTGGTCAATGGCAATAAAAATGTAAAAGAGAATACCCGTAAAAAAGTGCTAGAGGTAATTGATCGTTTGGATTATCGTCCAAATGCAGTTGCGCGTGGTCTTGCAAGTAAAAAGACAACCACTGTCGGTGTCGTGATTCCAAATATTACCAATGGTTATTTTTCGAGTTTGGCTAAGGGGATTGATGATATTGCAGAAATGTACAAGTACAATATTGTCTTAGCTAATAGCGATGAAGATAACGAGAAAGAAGTTTCTGTTGTCAATACCCTCTTTTCAAAGCAGGTAGATGGCATTATCTTTATGGGTTATCACTTGACAGATAAAATTCGCTCAGAATTTTCGCGTTCACGTACTCCGATTGTTCTCGCAGGAACTGTCGATGTTGAGCACCAGTTGCCAAGTGTCAATATTGACTATAAGCAAGCAACGATTGATGCAGTGAGTTACCTTGCTAAAGAAAATGAGCGTATTGCTTTCGTTAGCGGTCCGCTAGTGGATGACATCAATGGTAAGGTTCGTTTAGTTGGCTACAAGGAAGCCTTGAAAAAAGCAGGAATCGCTTATAGTGAGGGTTTGGTATTTGAATCTAAATATAGCTATGATGATGGTTACGCCTTAGCAGAGCGCTTGATTTCATCAAACGCAACTGCAGCAGTTGTGACAGGTGATGAGTTGGCAGCAGGTGTCTTGAACGGTTTGGCTGATAAGGGTGTGTCAGTACCAGAAGAATTTGAGATTATTACTAGTGATGATTCGCAAATTGCACGCTTTACCCGTCCAAACTTGACAACTATTGCCCAACCTCTTTATGACCTTGGTGCCATTAGTATGCGTATGTTGACTAAGATTATGCATAAGGAAGAGTTGGAAGAACGTGAAGTTCTCTTACCTCATGGTTTGACAGAACGTCGCTCAACACGAAAACGGAAATAGAAAAAATCAGGGAATCGAGAAGATTTCCTGATTTTGTGCTCTTAAACAAGAGATGTCGACTCAATGAATACCACAGAGCGGACTAGGCGGCTGGTTAAAGGCTGCGCAACACACTGCTTTGAGGTTGTAGATGGAAGCTGACGTGGTTTGAAGAGATTTTCGAAGAGTATTAGCCTTCCATATAGTCTTTCAAATCCTGCCCTGTTAGTCCGGCATTGAGGGCAATGAGGAGTTTCAAGCGGGCTTTTTGGGCGTTGAGTTCTTTGACAAAGAAGACACCTGCTTTTTGCAACTGTACGCCCCCACCCTGGTAGGCATAGACAGGTTCTGCGATACCGTTAAAGCATCGGGAAACCAGGGCGACTGGGATTCCTTTTTGCAGAAGGCTTTCTAATTTTTGAGCCGTTTCTTTAGGAATATTACCAGCTCCGAAGGCTTGGATAATCAAACCGTCCAATTGTTCCAAATCAAGCATATCAATCAGCTCATCTGTCATACCAGCATAAGCAGAGATGATAGGGACTAATCCTTGTATGTGATCAAGGTCAAAGCGAACACGAGGTTCAGCTGTTTTAAAGTAGAGGATTTCCTGTTTCATGATCAGACCAAGGGGACCGTGTGTTGGAGTCTGGAAGGTGCTGACGTTGGTTGTATGCGTTTTGGTAACATACTTGGCAGCGTGGATTTCATCGTTCATAACGACCAAAACTCCTTTATCAGCAGCCTTGTCATCACTAGCCACCCGTAAAGCACTCAGATAGTTATAAACACCGTCACTACCGAGTTCATTGGAGCTGCGCATGGCTCCTGTTAGAACGATAGGCATATGGGGAACTTCCATGGTATCAAGGAAATAGGCTGTTTCCTCTAAAGTATCGGTTCCGTGTGTGATCACCACTCCATCGTAGTTAGCCGCTTCCTCTTTAATTTTCTGGTAGAGAGCCAGCATATGCTTGGGTTTGATATGGGGGCTTGGCAGGTTAAAAAAGTCCAAGGCGTGGACTTGGATTCCTTCAAGTGGGTTGGACACATGGTTCATGGGATTATCTGAACTGGTCACAACAGCGCCAGAAGCATCGGCTTGCATGGAAATAGTTCCACCCGTATGTAAAACAAGGATTTTCTTAGGCATGATTTACTCACTCTTTCTGAAATGTGGTATAATCATTGTATCACAAAAGGGGAGATTGGGATAGGATGGAAGTCAAAGCTGTTTTTTTTGATATCGATGGAACCTTGGTCAACGATCGCAAGAGTGTTTTGAAATCCACTAAGGACGCGATTAAAATCGTCAAAGAACAAGGGGTGCTTGTCGGTGTAGCGACAGGACGAGGACCTTTTTTTGTTAAGGAATTGATGGACGATTTGGACCTGGACTTTGCGGTAACCTATAATGGCCAGTATATCTTTAATAAAGACAGAGTCTTGTTTACGAGCCCTATTTCCAAGTTGCATTTGCGCCATCTAATTAGCTATGCTAAAAAAGAGGGCAAGGAGATTGCCCTAGGGACCAAGGATGCCATGTTGGGTTCTAAAATCATGTCCTTTGGTCTGGGTTCTTTTTCCCAACGAATCAGTCGCTTCGTTCCCTCTGTTTTAACTCGGACGGTGAGTCAGTCTTTTAATCGCATGGTCAGCAAGGTTGTTCCCCAAAAGGAAGAAGACCTGCTTCATCTGATGAATCAGCCTATCTACCAAGTCTTGATGCTGATGACGCCAGAAGAATCTGAGAAGGCGGCGGCTGGTTTTGAAGACTTGAAATTGACACGTAGCAATCCTTTTGCAGCAGATGTCATCAATCAGGGAAATTCTAAATTAGAAGGCATTCGCCGAGTTGGGAAAGAATATGGCTTTGACCTCAACCAAGTCATGGCTTTTGGTGACTCGGATAACGATCTTGAAATGCTGGCAGGTGTTGGGATGTCGGTTGCTATGGGAAATGGTAGTAGCAGTGTCAAGGAAGTTGCCAAGCACATTACCACTAGCAATCAACAAGATGGGATCCACAAGGCCTTGGAACATTTTGGTGTTTTGTCTTCAGAAAAAGTCTTTGTCAGCCGTGACTATCATTTCAATAAGGTCAAGACCTTCCACCACATGATGGATGAACGGACCCAAGAAGAACCTCGAGCTTGGGATTTAGAAGGTGCAACCCACAGGGCTGGTTTTAAAATAGAAGAATTGGTGGAGTTTGTTCGAGCTGCCAGCACTTCTGAAGAGGATTTTGGTCAAGCTCTATCGCAACTTCATCAGGCTCTTGATAAGGCAGCATATAAAGTAGCCAAGAAGACACCTGCTCAGCAAGATTTGATAGGGCAGGTGGATGCCTTGATTGACACACTTTACTTCACCTACGGTAGTTTTGTCTTGATGGGGGTGGACCCAGAACGTATTTTTGACATTGTTCATCAGGCTAATATGGGGAAAATTTTTCCAGATGGCAAGGCTCATTTTGATCCAGTGACCCACAAAATCTTAAAACCAGATGATTGGGAAGAAAAATATGCTCCAGAACCTGCTATTAAAAAGGAACTGCAGCGCCAGCTCAAGGCTTATGAACGCCATAAAGAGAGAAATAATACTCAATGAAAATCAAAGAGCAAACTAGGAAACTAGCCGCAGGCTGCTCAAAGCACTGCTTTGANNTTTTGAGGTTGCAGATGAAACTGACGAAGTCAGTAACATATATATACGGCAAGGCGACGTTGACGTGGTTTGAAGAGATTTTCGAAGAGTATAAATAGTAAACAAAAAGGAGCGCTGAGCTCCTTTTCTTTGTGATTATAAGGTTTTTTCTTGTTCTCTCACAACCAGCAAATCGACCTTAGCATGGCGGAGAATGTATTCAGATGAAGAGCCGACCAAGAGGCGTTCAAAGGCGTTGAGACCAGTTGCGCCAACGAGGATGAGGTCCACTTCCTCAGCATCTGGAATAGTACGTGCTAGTAGGGTCTTTGGATTTCCCATTTCAATGACGATGTGAACATCTGCCACACCAGCATCTTTAGCACGTTTTTCGTACTCTTTCATCAGACTTTCAGCGTCAACTTGGAGTTGTTCGTAAACTTCAGCATCAAAGGTGGATACGCTTTGAAGAGCGCGTGTGTCAATGACATGGGCGATGGTGAGTTTAGCGTCGTTTCGTAGAGCAGAATGAACTCCCTTGATAAAAGCCAAGTCCGCTTCTTTAGAACCATCGATTGCGACCATGATATTTTGGTAACGTTGTGCCATAATGAAACCTCCTGAAATTTTCTTACTATCATTGTAAACCTTTTCACTATAGAAGTAAAGCAAAAAAAGTATTTTTCAAAAGAATGTTAGTGCTTAAAATCTATATAAATATATGATAAAATAAAAGAAAGGATAGCAGGAAAGAAGTGAAGGGAGGGAGAATGATGAAAAACTCTTTTCAAGAATCAAAAAAATCAAATTTCCTTTATTATGGAATTATCCTAGTTTCAGTCTTGCTAGAAGTGATCATGATCTGGCAATTAGAGAGTCTGGTACCGTTTCTTTATCCAGGTTTTATCGGATTTTTAGTCTTTCATGTACTCTACCATCTGTTTTTATTTCTAGTTGCAAAACGAAGTGGGCGTTGGGATTACTTGATGATATGGGGGCTTTTCCTCATGTTCAATCTTCTCTATGACTCCTTTTTAGGCCTGCTTTTTCTAGGTTTATCTTTTGGTATGTGATGTTTTTTTGGCAAAACACCTGCTATCTCCCCTGTCTTGACCTCGCTTTTAGTGAGGTTTTTCTTCTGTAGGATTTTAGTAACACATTTCAGTAAACTTGTCGCATTCTCTTTCTAGTGGTATAATGTTACTATCTCGATGAATTGAGGAAACAAGATGAAAGAATATAACAAGTCTAGTAAGTTAGAGCATGTTGCTTATGATATCCGTGGTCCTGTTTTGGAAGAAGCCATGCGGATGCGAGCAAACGGAGAAAAGATTTTACGTCTGAATACAGGAAATCCAGCAGAATTTGGTTTTACAGCGCCAGACGAAGTCATTCATGACTTGATTATGAATGCGCGGGATAGTGAAGGTTACTCTGACTCCAAAGGGATTTTCTCAGCCCGTAAGGCCATCATGCAGTATTGCCAGTTGAAGAAATTCCCAAACGTAGATATTGATGATATTTACCTTGGAAATGGTGTCAGTGAGCTGATTGTCATGTCCATGCAGGGGCTTTTGGACAATGGGGATGAAGTCTTAGTGCCAATGCCAGACTATCCTCTATGGACGGCCGCTGTCAGTCTAGCTGGAGGAAATGCCGTTCACTATATCTGTGATGAAGCTGCAGAATGGTATCCAGATATTGATGATATCAAGTCAAAAATCACTTCAAATACCAAGGCAATCGTCCTTATCAATCCAAATAATCCAACTGGAGCCCTTTATCCTAAGGAACTCTTGTTGGAGATTATTGAGATTGCCCGTCAAAACGATTTGATTATCTTTGCGGATGAAATTTACGACCGCATGGTCATGGATGGACATGTGCATACGCCTGTGGCTAGTTTGGCACCAGATGTCTTCTGTGTCAGCATGAATGGTCTGTCAAAATCTCATCGTATCGCTGGTTTCCGTGTGGGTTGGATGGTCTTGTCTGGACCTAAGACACATGTCAAGGGCTATATTGAAGGGCTCAATATGCTGTCCAATATGCGCCTTTGCTCTAACGTGTTGGCCCAACAAGTCGTACAAACTTCCTTGGGTGGCCACCAGTCGGTCGATGAATTGCTCCTTCCTGGTGGACGAATTTATGAGCAAAGAAACTTCATCTACAATGCCATTCAAGAGATTCCAGGTTTGTCTGCGGTAAAACCAAAGGCTGGACTCTATATCTTCCCAAAAATCGACCGCAATATGTACCGCATCGATGATGATGAGCAGTTTGTTCTTGATTTCTTGAAGCAGGAAAAGGTTCTCTTGGTTCATGGTCGAGGCTTTAACTGGAAGGAACCAGACCACTTCCGTATCGTTTATCTTCCTCGTGTCGATGAACTTGCCCAAATCCAAGAAAAAATGACTCGTTTCTTGAAACAGTATCGTAGATAGGGCTTACATTCGAAAAAGCAGTAAACATTTGCCTTGAGCTATTGACAAAAGTGAAAGAATCAGATAGAATAGTAAAGTATGTTTAGTAACTGATCACTTTATAGCCGGCTAAACGAATACAAAATCTATGAGGAGGTATTCATCGTGAAACGTACTTATCAACCAAGTAAACTTCGTCGTGCGCGCAAACACGGATTCCGTAACCGTATGTCAACTAAAAACGGTCGTCGCGTATTGGCAGCTCGTCGTCGTAAAGGACGCAAAGTTTTGGCTGCATAATCCAAACGAACCATAACAAAAATCAGTAGGAACTCGAGTCTACTGATTTTTATTTTTGTAAAAAAGTTCAAAAGACTTTATATTTTCCCTCAAATGGTGTATAATATTTCACATACTGTAAAAAATGGAGAATAATCATGAAGAAATCAAAAGTTATGCTTTTTGGAGCTATGGCTTTGACAGCAGGTCTAGCTTTAGCGGCATGTGGGTCTTCCCAATCTAGTAATGCTGAGAAAACTTACTCTTATGTATTTACTAGTAATCCTGATACCTTGGACTACATTACGTCAACGCGTGGTTCTACTTCTAGTATCACGACTAACCTGATTGATGGCTTGTTAGAAAATGATAAGTACGGTAATCTCATTCCATCTATGGCTGAGTCATGGACGGTGTCAAAAGATGGTTTGACCTACACTTATAAAATCCGTCAGGGGGCGAAATGGTACACTTCAGAGGGTGAAGAGTATGCGGATGTAACGGCTCATGACTTTGTGACAGGTCTCAAGTATGCAGCTGATAAAAAGGCTGAAAACTTGTACTTGGTTCAAGACTCTATCAAGGGCCTCGCAGACTACGTTGAGGGAGAAACATCTGACTTTGAGACTGTTGGAGTTAAAGCAGTGGATGACTATACTCTTCAATATACTTTGAATAAGCCGGAATCTTACTGGAATTCTAAGACTACTGGGGGCATTTTGAGTCCTGTAAATGAAGCTTTTTTGAAATCTAAGGGAGATGACTTTGGAAGTGTAACACCATCCAGTATCTTGTCAAATGGTCCTTACTTGTTTAAATCTTTCTCATCAAAATCTTTGATTGAATTTGATAAAAACCCTAATTACTGGGATAAGGACAATGTGAAAATTGAGAAAGTGAAGCTCTCTTTCTTTGACGGTTCTGACCAAGATAGTTTGGCGAGAGGATTTTTGGAAGGGAACTACTCGGACGGTCGTATCTTCCCGACAAGCTCAGTGTTTGATCAGTTGAAAAAAGGGAATGAGGACAAAATCACCTACACACCACAAAACTCAATTACCTTCTATTATCTTTTTAACGTTAATCGTCAAAGCTACAAGCAGACCATGAAACAGTCTGATAAGGAAAAGACAGATTCACTTGCAGCCATGCAAAATAAGGATTTCCGTCAGGCTGTCAACTTTGCATTTGACCGTCATGCTTATGCAGCGCAGACAAATGGTGAAGATGGAGCAGACCGTATCTTGCGTAACACGCTTATCCCAAGTGATTTTGTCCAAATCGGTGGTAAAAACTTTGGTGATATTGTCAATGAAAAGATTATTAACTATGGTACAGAGTGGTCGAATATCAATTTGAATGATGCGCAACCTGCCTTTTTGAATGCTGAAAAAGCCAAGGCAGCATTTGCTAAAGCTAAAGAAACCTTGCAAGCAGAAGGCGTGACCTTCCCAATTCATTTGGATATGCCAGTTGACCAGACGGCCAAGTTAGATGTGCAACAAGCAAGTTCCTTTAAGCAGACAGTGGAAGAAACCCTTGGGGCGGACAACGTTGTGATTGACGTGATTCAACTTTCTCCAGACGAGAAGGATCAAGCTACATTCTTTGCAGATACAGCTGAACAAAAGGACTATGACATTGATATTTCAGGTTGGAGCGGAGATTACTCAGATCCGAAAACTTATCTTGATCTCTTAGATCCAGAGTCAGGTTCACAGCTTAATAATATTGGGTTAACTGCTGGAAAAGATAATGAAGTAAAAGAAAAAATTGGACTTTCTGCTTACAAGAAGTTACTAGATGAAGCAGATAGCGAAGTTGAAAATACTCAGGCTCGTTATGAAAAATTTGCTGAAGTCCAAGCTTGGTTGACTGACAGCGCCCTCTTCCTACCAGTTCAAAGTGGCGGAGCCAACCCAATCTTCCGTAAGACTGTACCGTTTACAGGAGCCTTCTCGTTCGTTGGTCATAAGGGAGATGCAGACAACTATAAATATGTTGAATTGCAAAAAGAGCCGGTAACTGTGAAACAGTACCAGGAACTCTATGACAAATGGCTAAAAGAAAAAGCTGAGTCAAATAAAAAAGCTCAGGAAGATTTAGCTAACCACATTCAATGATATTCCTAGTCATGCTTTTTAGTTAAGCCTAGTGACAGGATTCAGAAAAAGACCTTACCAGACGCTTTTGATTCTGGTAGGGTCTTTTCGTTATTTTTTGTTTTTGATGAAGTAACTGGAGGTGGATAGGGATACAGATACCTAGAATGACTTATTTTATGTTTTTGAATGAGAATCGATTAAAATTTATAAATCTGTATAAGGGATTAGTGACAAAACGATAGCAAATAAGGTAAATTTCTATATATTTTAATGGTAAATTCCCAAACTA
>NZ_VMMI01000057.1:0-16757 GCF_013277125.1 Streptococcus sp. 4094
GCTGACGTGGTTTGAATTTGATTTTCGAAGAGTATAAAACTCCAAATAAACACCTCAACTACACTTTTTTTGGCAAAAAATAGGCAGAACAAACGTCCTACCTACTAAAAATATGCTATTGAAAGGAAAATGATTTTTTTCTGACACCCTAGGCAAGCTTGGGACAAATAAATCATTGATAGTAACCTTTACGACATCCTATTTAAAGTTACTTCAATTTTTAATGTCTCTGCTATTTCTAAGCCACCTCTGGTATGATCTATTTATAGTCAGAATAGATAACACAGTTCTAAATTACGATTCATAGTTACTCCTTTTTTTGATTCGTTACTATAAGACACCTATTCCCTATAGAACGTCTACTACCTCAAATTTATCCATTCTTTTTTTCTTTACTTCTGTATAAAAGAATGAAGACCATCATAAATAATGCAATCGTTGGTATATTGAAACTATCAAACCAAGTAGGTAAAGATACTTTATTCATATCAGCTACTAATCTGATGATGATATAAGACATCGAACTAAGTAATACCATGATTTCAGGCCAAACTTTCAGTATTGATTTAACAAATTTCATATTAAACTCCAATGTGATGCATTCTTAGATTCTAGCCTAGCTATTTTCAGCGCAGACTAACAAGTCATTCTTAACTGTTTACTCTACTCGCTTTTTATTGACCTTATATCCTAGATAAAAGAACCCAAATAAAACAGGGTAAATTTCTGGATAAAATAGGGTATTGATTGGATTTCTCAAAATCAAATACGTTGCGATGTAGATTATGAGCGATACGGTAAAATAACCCTCAGCAAAGCCTAATAAAAATGTTTTCATAGAAAGCTCCTATTTACCTGACAAGAATGGCGGAAAAACGCTACCATTCATATACACAAAATCCTTTTGATTCATGTTCTTCATTTATAGTTTTGATTATTTTTTGACAAATCTTTGCGAAAAATACCAAAATATGCTGAGAAAAGCAAACCAACCAAAGTCCATTGCCAATTAAAGGATACTAACGAACCTGTACGAATCACATGAAGCGCGACATTAAGAATTATTCCCAACAAAGGAAATATCGTGGCTAGTTTAGGTAACAATGTATTGAGATTAAGGTTGCGATTATTCATTATCTAACGCCCACGACGAGCCAAATCTGAACCAAATTTGTAACCAGCATTAAAAATTTGTACAGCAGCATTCAGTACTCCTGCAATCCCAACTGCTTCCGCAAGACCAAAACCACCTTTTGTTCCCACTAATTCATCGTCAGATAATTGATAAAATTGTTCTAAGTTCATATTCGTCATTACTCCTTTGTATTATATTTTATTGCTATGTAAATGATTAAAATGAGTATTGGATAAGTAAATACTTCTGAAATATCCATAAAATTTACACTATACTGTCCAGATAATATTTTATAGTCAATTAAAATTTGAACGATAGTAAAAATAATACGTAGCGATAACAATACCCCTAATAATATCACTTCTTTTTTTAAAAACATAGAAATGCCTCTCTGACTACAATCAGATTATGGTCTATTCGCATAATACCCCAAAGCTGCTCCTCCAGCAAAAAGCGCTGCTGCTCCACCTGCTACTGCTGCACCTATCTTCCAGATAGACACTCCGGCGATTACAAGAGGCAATGCTCCCCCATCCACATCCATCAACTCTTCTTCTGTAAGAGCTACAAAGTTCTGTTCCATTTTGTCAAAATTTGTCATCTTTTTTCTCCTCTTGTTCTATTTTTTCTAAATCTTATCTTCTAAAAAATGGGGTTCCAATAAATACACCGCGTAACAATAGACCTGTAATTAGACCCCGTTGATAGCTTTCCTTGCTACCACCCACCAGCAAGGCTAAGTCGCTTTCCTTTAATACTTCAATAGTATACTTATCATTCATTTCATTCATCGCTTATCCTCCTAAAAACCAAAACCTCTACGAAATCCAATGTACCAATCTACAAGGGTCTTCGTCCAATTTTCTCCACCTTGAATATCGGTCAATTCTTCCGAAGTTAGCTCAACAAATCCGTAATAATGTTCTTTCATTATTTTATTCCTTTCTTTTTCCTCTCACTTATTTATTCGAAAAAAATTTCGAAAACGTACAACTAAATTAAATTTTATTTAAAAAATAATTTAATGAACCACGGATACAAGATTGGTAGATACATGAACTAGGCTCCTTTCTTTTTCCTCTTACTTATCTATTCGAAAAATAATTCGAAAATGTACAACTAAATTAAATTTTATTTAAAAAATAATTTAATGTACCATGAATAGAAAATCGGTAGATACATAAACCAGACTCCTTTCTTTTTCTTCTTACTTATCTATTCGAAAAACAATTCAAAAATGTACAACTAAATTAAATTTATTTAAAAAATAACTCAGTGAACCATGGGTAGAACATTGATATAAACATGAACTAGGCTCCTTCCTTTTTCCTCTTACTTATCTATTCGAAAAGGAAGTCAAAAAAATAAGAATATCAGAAAATTTTCCGACATTCTTATTGATAAATTTGTAAGTCTATTAAAACTATTCTACCTTGTAAAAAAATCCCTCGGTACTACCATTGATAAGTTGGTGTCCAAACCATAAGCGGTCTTGTGTAATATCAGATGAGTCGGTATAGCCATTATCTGCAGAAGAGGTGACAGACATGGTTATAGGGATTCCTGCTGGTAAAAAAGCAATAGCTGCACCAGCACCTCCATCTTTCGAAATAGAATTTGCCTTAAGATAGTGGTCAATTTCTTTAGCATATTCAATTGAAATCTTGGAATGATCACTTACTAAACCATTTTTGTCAAAGGTGAATTCAATACCTGTACGATTCCTCCAAGTGCCTGCGACACTAGAAAAATCTCCATTTTGAATTGCAGAAATATCCATCCCTTTACTTTCTGACGGAAGGGTTGTTTCTCCATTTATGAGACTTGTCACAGATTTCCAAGAGAAAGATCTTATGTCAAGGGAAGGTGGTTTTGTCCCCAGTCCCTCTTCTGTATCTGATTCAATGACTAGTTCTAACCGTGTTCCATCCTGATTCAACTTGTATAGTTTAAGTTGGATTTGATTAATAGATACTCGGGTAGATAATTGAAAATAACCCTTTTCTAAAGGATTAAAATGTACTCGCTCTCCAATAAAGTCCAGATTGTTTTCTGCATTGGTCAGTCGAATAACTTCACCATTTTTAAGAGTTCGAATATCTAATAAGTCGTAATAGTTAGAATCCATTTTTAGGGCAATCAAAAGTTCGTCCGTACCGTCTTGGTCTAAATCATACAAGCTATACTGTAATCCAGAATATTCGTTAGGATAAGTGTTTTTTAAGTTTGCTTTTGAATTGACCTCTGTAGGTGAAGCAGGAGAATCATCTAATACTTTGGCATATTCTTTAAGGACAGGATTATATAGGGTGTAATCAGGTTTCTTCTCTTCCGATGTAGAAGAAGTTGAACTAGTACTTGAAGCAATTGCTTCAGAACTTGCTGAGGAAGTGTTTTCACTCTGAACTTGGCAAGCAGTTAAAATAGGAACAGCTAAAATACTAATACTGAATAGAAATAATTTTTTCATATGTTTAATTTTACAATTTGAAATTGTTTTTATACCCATTCACCATTGTAATTGACACGATAGCCATCAGGTGTAGTTGTATTGATTGCGAGTGCACCAGAGCTATAGGCATAGTACCATTTGCCAGATACTTTCATCCAGCCTGTTTTCATAGCTCCTGAATCTTGAAGGTAGTACCAGCTACCGTTATCTTTGACCCAACCTGTCTTCATCGCACCTGAGCCGTCGAGATAGTACCACGTGCCGTTGTCTTTTACCCAGCCAGTTTGCATCCAACCAGAGTTATCAAAACGATACCAAACACCATTGATTTTTTCCCAGTCATTAGTTGTATAAGTGCCATCTTCGTGTTTATACCACCAGCGACCATTCGAATACATCCAAGTAGATTTAGACTGATGGGTCGTCATGGTTGTATCCGTGTTAGAATAGTTTCCAGATGACGAACTTGTAGAAGTTGACGAGCTAGATGAATTCGAACCTGATTGAGTTGTGGTGTTAGTATTTGAATTTGTTGAAGGATTTCCGATAGTCACCTCTTTTCTAACTTTAAAGACACGTTTTCTATTATCAACTGAGTGATCGTGCGGAGAGCCAGCTTCTCCAGACATCTCCAAGATGTATGTTCCGGCAGGAAACTGTCTGATATCGAAAACATCCCCTTTAAATTTATTACTATAAATTAAAGGCAAAAGAAATTGGTCGTTGACGTCATTAGTTAGACCACTAAAGATGACATCATTATTATGTTGGTACACAATCTTTCCGGTAGCCTTATCAATTAGAGTAACATTTCCTCTAGCTGCATTATCTCCTCCGTGTTGTAGTGGCTCTGAGAGTACACCTTCAAAATTAAATCCAAAATGATGAATTTCAACCTTTGTAATTGTTGCTTCTATTTGTTTTTCAGTACTCGTATTCGAGATAGTATTTGCTTGATTAGTCGATAAGACTTCTAGTTTGGTCACATAAGTGTAAAAAGGTGCCCCTTTCCCTACGTTTTCTCTAACATCGGCTGTTAGTTTGTAACGAACTCCATCTAATTCAAACTTCATGGTATAGATACCATAATCTGTTGCTTTAAAGACAATTGTTTTACCGTTAAATGTAGCAATGCCGTTGGATTCAAAACTTGCAAATTGCTTAGAGAATTCTTGTCTATAAGCATTATCTACCCAATCAACCGTTGTAAATTCACCATCAGAAAATGCTCCAAGTTGTGCTTTTCTTTTTTCTACAAGCGTCACATCTGTTGCGACTAAATCTGTATCACGATAACCAGGAGCAGGTTCTTCAACATAAGCATTAGCTGCAGGAGACCAGAACTTGACCATCGGGACGCCACTTGCTGCATTGACACTTGAAATTGTAGCTCCTGTTGCTAGGAGTGATAAAACTGCTGTAGTCGTTAAAACGATTTTTTTCATAATTTTTGTATTCCTTTTCTTTTTATCTATTTTTTATAATCTTATCCTAGACCCACTCACCGTTGTAATTGACACGGTAACCATCAGGGGTCGTCGTATTGATTGCGAGTGCACCAGAGCTATAGGCATAGTACCATTTACCAGATACCTTCATCCAGCCTGTTTTCATAGCACCTGAGCTATCAAGATAATACCAACTACCGTTATCTTTGAGCCAGCCAGTCTTCATAGCACCTGAACCGTCGAGGTAGTACCACGTGCCGTTGTCTTTTATCCAGCCAGTTTGCATCCAACCTGAACTATCGAAGTGATACCATATATTATCTAATTTTGCCCACTGATTGTAAGGGTAAGACCCATCAAGTTGCATAAACCACCAACGAGAGCCAGATTGTCGCCAAAAACCCATACCCCTACCAATATCTTGCATTTGAAAAAAGAAACCTGGTTTATTAGTCCCGTTAGACTTACCTTGTTTTGTTTTCTTACTAGTATGAGTTCCGATTGCCTTCAAGTCTTTGTCAAAAAGACTCGCCTTAGTCGCAAATGTTTGAATCTGAGAAGAATTTGCTTCTGTATATTGAATGGCCTTTCCATAACCACCAGCTAATTCTTCAGAGCCACCAGATGATGTTCCGAAACTTTGTGCAACGGTAATCCATCCATTTTGAGTGACAGGGTTTTCAAAGGCTGCCAAACCCATATAGGTCAATTCTGAATTGATTAAGGATTCGTAGTGTCCAGTTTGACCAGATACACTTGCCCCACTACGAGATTTGACGTAATCTGCTTTTTCGTCATACCATTGATTAATAGCTGTCATAAATCCATCATAGTTCCAAGCTAAGTTTTCGGCTAGTGAAAAATTCCCTGAAGGCCAGGCACTCCAAATATCTTTATTAGATAAACGTTTATGATGCCTAGTTACAGAGGCTTCTGCTGCCCGAACGAAGGCTGTTTTTTCTAGTGCAGTTGACCATTTGATAGGAACATAGCTAGTAACTAGACCTTCATCTGCTGCCTCTTTTCGAATGGCATTGATACGATCTAAGATAGCCTGTTTATCTGGCGTTAAGAAAGTCCCTTCAATCCCAACTAGAGTAGTACCAGAAGAAGTACTAGTGACCTCAGAGTTTAAGATATTGTAGGATTGACCATTGATTGCTTGAGTGGAAACCAGCCTATCATTAGCAGCTACTGATTGTGATGTAACAATTCCTACCCCAAGAAGTGATAGAGCTGAAATCGTTGCAAGTGTGAACTTTTTAGCTTTGGTGTCCATTTCGTGTCCCCCTATTTTTATTTATTGTAAAATAATCAGTTTGTCCTAAAATCTAGACTTTTTTGGACAAACTTGATAAAATGAAAGTGTAATAATAATTGGTCAAAATGCTGGATTTTAGAACCTTTTTTCTAACGAAAACGCTTCTAAAATAGACTGTATTTTCTGTCCAAAAAATCCTAGGTTTTTTGACAAGAACTATGAATTTTTTATCCAATTATGAAAGGTGCTTTTTGATACTCCTAAGATGTCTGCACCTTCTCGTAAGGTTATTTCTTTTTTCTTATATTGAGCTATCACATCAGGGAGATTATTCGGGACAACCAATTTTGGTCTACCGAATTTCTTCCCTTTTTTCTGTGCTTCCCGTATTCCTTCCATTTGTCTTTGTTTGATTTGTTCTCTTTCAAACTGTGCCACATAAGATAGGACTTGTAAAACGATATCGGAGATTAGTTTTCCTGTGATATTATCATTGCTATTCTTTGTATTTAATAAAGGGAAATCTAAAACAGTTATATTTACTTTCTTTTTCTTAGTAATTGCTTGCCATTGTTCTAAAATTTCATCATAGTTTCTTCCCAACCTATCAATTGATTTAATAACCAATTCATCATTTTCTTTCAAGGTAGTTAATAATTTTTGATATTCCATTCTGTCAAAATCTTTTCCTGAAACGTAATCAATAAAAATATTCTCTTTTGATAATTTGTTTTCTACTAAGGCTGAAAATTGCCTATCAATATTTTGTTCTTTTGTAGATACTCGAACATAACCGTAACGCATAAAAACTATCCTTTTTACACTTATTGTAAAATATAAAAGAGGGCAAAATGCCCTCAAGGAGTAGTGTATTCAATTTCTAGCAATTATATATTAGTTCAAGCTACTTCATCAAGACTTAAAAGTATGTAAAAAATCACAAACTAAGACCTTCTTCATTCCTTTTCTTCAACTTTCCTAATTTCTATACCTATTTTTTTTCAAAAATACATGTAAAACTCCAAATGATGCAAATAGACACTTCAACTGCACTTTTTAGCAAAAATAGGCAGAACAAACGTTCTGCCTACTAAAAATATGATATGAAAGGAAATTGATGTTTTACTGACACCCTAGGCAAGCTTGGGACAAATAAATCATTGATAGCAACATTTACGACATCCTATTTAAAGTTACTTCAATTTCTAATGTCCCTGCTATTTCTAAGCCACCTCTGGTATGATCTATTCCTAGTCAGAATAGATAACACCGTTCTAAATTACGATTCATAGTTACTCCTTTTTTGATTCGCTACTGCAAGATTCCTATTTACCTGATAAGAGGAAAGATGGTCCTCTTTACATGTGCAAGATAATTTTGAATCAGATTCATCATTTATCGTTTTGATTATTTTTTGACAAATTTTTCTGTTTTCTTCTCCGAAGACTTTAAAAATTTTTTTCTAATTAAATCATCCATATAGGGACCAAATATACCAACTACTAAACCAATAATAAAACTTTTAAAATCCATAATTACCACCAACATGTCGCTGCATAGGCCACACCTCCAAGTATAGCTCCTCCCGCAGCACCAGTTGCTGCACCTTGCCAGGTTCCTGTTTTAATTCCTAGCTGAAGACCTCGTGCTGCTCCTCCTCCAACACCTGCTTTGGCAAAATCTCCCCAATTGCATCCGCCACCTTCAAGGCAAGCAAGCATCTCAGTATCCATAATTTCAAATTGTGACATCGTTTTTGTATTCATAACGAATACCTCCTTTTTTATTTTTAATATTTGTCTTGTTACAAACTTGACAAGTTTGGTATAGCGGTGTTTATTAAATTGTTTCATCCAAATCTTGAATTACTGAAATAATCATTCCCTGTATTCCTCTTATTTATCTATTCGAAGATAAATTCGAAGATAAATTCAAAAATATAATATATATCAATTTTAATAAACTATATTAATAAAATGCATTGTAAACATTTCGACCAAATGCTCTACCAGCATTATAGATACCACCGAAAAATCTTCCCGTACTATCAATCACTTTATGGACATCGATGTTAATATTACCTCTCCATGACACTCGACCGCCCTCTACTGTTGCTAAATCTTTTTCTGTGAGACTTGTAAATCTTTCTTCAATTTTTATCATATTCATTGTATTTGTTCCTCTTTATCTATAATTTTTTATTAAAATAAATAATTGTAAACCATTTCGCCAAACTTCTGTCCCGCCCAATAAACCGGTCCTAAAAGTAATGTCCCTAAAGCATAAACCCCAACTACTCCAACTATGAAAATCAATACTTTTACAGGAATTGACTGCAAACTGTAAAAGGTCTCTACCCTAGTAATCCAACTTTCTATCATGCGTTCCATCAGCGCTCTTCCTTCCCTGTTAACGTCCACGACGCTTAGCATGTGCTCCTGAAGCACCATCTACCGCACCCAATAAAAATGTTCCTGCAATTGCGACTCCTCCAACTACTACCAGACCAATTAGCAAGCCTCCTTCTACATCGGCCATTTCCTCATGACTCATTACATGAAAACTATCTTCCATATTTTTAAATTTTTCCATCTTATTCTCCTTTTTTGATTCTTAACAATTGAAAAAGGTAGTTTTTTGTCTTTCCTTTTTCATATATTCTATTCGTTGTTATAGATAACCTTTACTCTCTAAATATTATCTTAGAATCCAAATAATGCACGACGGAACCATAGACCTGTATTTAAACCCCGTTGATAGCTTTCCTTGCTACCACCCACCAGCAAGGCTAAGTCGCTTTCCTTTAATACTTCAATAGTATACTTATCATTCATTTCATTCATCTCTTATCCTCCTAAAAACCAAAACCTCTACGAAATCCAATGTACCAATCTACAAGGGTCTTCGTCCAATTTTCTCCACCTTGAATATCGGTCAATTCTTCCGAAGTTAGCTCAACAAATCCGTAATAATGTTCTTTCATTATTTTATTCCTTTCTTTTTCCTCTTACTTATCTATTCGAAAAAAATTTCGAAAATGTACAACTAAATTAAATTTATTTGAAAAATAATTTAGCAAACCACGGATAAAAAATTGGTAGATACATGAACCAGGCTCCTTTCCTTTTCCTCTTACTTATTTATTCGAAAAAAATTTCGAAAATAAACAACTAAATTAAATTTTATTTCAAAAATAATTTAATGTACCATGAATAGAAAATCGGTAGATACATAAACCAGACTCCTTTCTGTTTCCTCTTACTTATCTATTCGAAAAAAATTTCGAAAATGTACAACTAAATTAAATTTACTTGAAAAATAATTTAGCAAACCACGGATAAAAAATTGGTAGATACATGAAGCAAACTCCTTTTCCTCTTACTTATCTATTCGAAAAACAATTCAAAAATGTACAACTAAATTAAATTTATTTGAAAAATAATTTAGTAAACCATGGATAGAAAATTGGTAGATACATGAATTAGACTCCTTTCTGTTTCCTCTTACTTACTTATCTATTCGAAAAAAATTTCGAAAATGTACAACTAAATTAAATTTATTTGAAAAATAATTTAGTAAACCACGGATACAAGATTGGTAGATACATAAACCAAACTCCTTCCTTTTTCCTCTTACTTATCTATTCGAAAAAGAATTCGAAAATAAACAACTAAATCAAATTTTATTTCAAAAATAATTTAATATACCATGAATAGAAAATCGGTAGATACATAAACCAGACTCCTTTCTGTTTCCTCTTACTTATCTATTCGAAAAAAATTTCGAAAATGTACAACTAAATTCAATTTATTTAAAAAATAACTCAGTGAACCATGGGTAGAACATTGATATAAACATGAACTAGGCTCCTTTCTGTTTCCTCTTACTTATCTATTCGAGAAAGAATCCAAAAAAATAAGAATATCAGAAAATTTTCCGACATTCTTATTGATAAATTCATACAAGTCTAACAGATATTAGACATTGAGATGTTTTTTAAGGGTTCTTCTGGCTGTTCGTGATACGGGGAAGTGCAGACCTTCTAACAGAGTCACTTCTGTCGCAGTCATCTCTTCAATAGCCTGTAAACTGACTAACGTATTGCGATTGGCATAGACAAAGTAATCTTTTTCAGCCTTGGCAGCGATATCCTTGAGACTGCCATAAATGGTCTTGATAGAATGATTGGCATAATAGACCTTGATACGATGGGATTCCACTGAAGTTTCAAAGGCTAAAATTTCATGGTAGGGCAGAGTGAAGCCCCGTCTTCCCTCAAAACTATAGGTAAAGAGACGCATATTTTCCCTCTTATCTACTGCCAGTACATAGTCCAGACAGCGCTCCAGCTGATGACGGTAATCTTCCTCTGGCTGATCCTTAGAAATAAAATCCAAGGCAGACAAGTGGTAGCGAAAAGCTAGAGGCAAGGACTCCGAGTGCGTGGACACAAAGACAATGCTTGTAAAAGGATCCCGCTCCCGAACCTGTTGAGCAACCCGAAAGCCCCGTTCACGCTCTCCATCAATCTCTAAATCCAATAAATAGAGCTGGTAATGGTCAAAATACTGAGAATACTTTTCAACATCTCCATAGTTTTTAGCAATATCAATTTCCAATCTCAAATTGCGAGTGCGACCAATATCTAGTAAAGTCTGCTCTATCCGTCCTTGCTGGACTCTATCGTCTTCCAAAACTAAAATTCTCATTCCTCTCCCCCTCGTCTCTCATCCTTAAACGGCAATTCTAAATCTTGTCTAAAAGTCGTCTCTCCTAGCTGGGTATCTAAGTTTAAATCATAATGAAAAACCATATCTTCCAAGGTCGCTAAGCCCAGTCCACTGTGGTTACCCTTTGTAGAATACCCCTTTTGACTGAGAATGCTGGGATTCAGTTCTTCTTTCTTACGAGTGTTTTCAATGATAAAACGGACACTCCTATCACTTGCCAATAAAGCAACCCTAATCTGCGGATTTTCCGCCTCACTGGCTGCCTCTAAGGCATTTGTCGTGAGGATAGAGAGGATACGGATAGCCTCCAACATAGGCAAAGCCAGCTCTTCGACAACCCCCACCGTCTCCAAACTAAAATGAATTCCCTGATTATCTGCCACAATCATGGCTTTTGCCAAGGTATTACGAATGGCTATGTCATGGATATTGTGAAGATTAAAGGCCGTGTAGTCCGCCTTTCTCAGCTTTTCATTGGTCTTCAGAAAGACATCTTGATAAATGGTAGACACCTCAGCCATATCTTGATTCGCTATGGCAGGCTCCATGCTAGCGACAATCCCTGCAAAATCATGACGGAAACCTCGAACCTCATCATAGAGATGACCCAACTTATCCACCATCCCTTGCAAGGAACGATTTTCTTCTTCCTGTCTCTGAATGGTCTGCTCATCACGATAAACCTGCTCTAAGTGTCTGATATAAAAGAGCCAGGAGAAAAAGAGAATGAAAATCAGGAGAGAAATGGTCGTGTCAAAGCGAACGTAAAAAGAACTATTTCTATTGGTCATGAACGAAGAGAATATCCTAAATCCAGTCAGAGGTAGGATAATGAAAAAGCTCTTACGATAGTGGGTTTTGAAAGCATCTGAAAAGAATAAATCCAAATCCAAAGACCAACGCTTCATAATTTTACAACATAGAAAGATTGATAATAAATCAAATATAGATATATATAAAGTAGAAAACGAATCTACGAAACAACAATGCTCACCAGATAATACACGAATCCAAATTGTCAAAAATAAATAACGAATACTTTGAAAGAAGAGAAAAAGATACAGAGAAAGAAAAAGAGATTCCCCTTTTCCCTTGTGCAATACTAATAAAAAAATACAGTAAAAGTAGATAAGAACTCCTATATGAAATAATTCTCCAAATGTTTGACGAGCAGATAAACTAATTAAAAATATAAGTATCCAATAACGTTTTTTATAAAATTCTGGGGAAATTTGAGCGCCCAAATAAATAGTAGGCACTATGGTTGAAACGACTACCAACAGTAGATATATCACAGAAAATAAGAATTCTAAAATAAGCATAAATAAATCTAATCTCTAACTAATACTGTGAATTTAAGCAACGTGTCTACCCGTACCAAATAATTTATTGCACCATTTTACAGTATCTTCAAAAATCCCTCCACCATTCACTTCCTCCAATACCTCTGAGGTTAACTCTTCAAATTGTTCCAATTCTACAAATGTATTTTTCATTTCCATGACAGACTCCTTTTCATTATTTTATAGATAACTCTATCCCCTGCTTCATCTACAAAAGGCTTTAGTTTCCTTTTAAAATACAAGAAATCTAAAGCCTCCTGAAAATGGTATATTGGTTAGAGTGTTAACGATTAGTTGTGAAGATGTTATTTTTATTTAACCACAACCACTTTATAATATTCGTTTGAGTGTGGAGATTCAATCTTAATTTTTTGACCATAGAAACCATCAATTTCTTTATCAAGATAATCTGAAACTCCTGATGGCAAGCGTTTCATCTTCAGAATCTCACCAGATTGATCCGCATAGGCAAGGATGTGATAGTGAGTAGTGGTTGCTCCATCATCAATCAATACAAAGTAACCTGTTTTAAGCTTACCTTGCTCATTTTCTAGATAGTATAATTTATTGTTATTGATTGTAAAGTGGGTAGCTCCAAGACGAAGTCGTGCACCTGGGTCTTCTAGATAAAGATCATTACCAACTTTTTTGATTTCTGATCTAGTTGTCATCTCTGGAAGTGGTAATACTCTACGACCATCTGCTCCAAAGTAATATCGACCTGGTAGATTTTGGAAATTATGAATAACAGCTTTAGGATCAATTTCTTGTCCTTCTTCTTTATTATCCACTAGAGCTAAGGTTGTATTTGAAACCACATCCCCATATTTATTAGAAAACTTCTTAAACTCAGGTTTTATATACCAGGCATTCTTTTCAACAACGACCCCATTTTTTCTATAAATAAGATGATAATCATACCCATCAGACAAAGTAACAATATTTGTGATAATTGTATCATCCGCTTGAGATTGTTCAACCTGACTAGGGAGTTTGGTCAACATATAACCATCCTTACCAATAACATAACTTTCCCCATCACTGGCTGGGACAGCTCTATCTGCGACCATAGCACCTGATTTTTCAAAGTAAGACCATTGACCATTTGCAGTTGCCCATCCTGTTGCCATAGCGCCACTGTCTTTGAGGTAATACCATGTAAACCCTTCTTTGTACCAATCTGTACGCATGGCGCCACTATCTGCTAGTGAGTACCATGTGCTACCTTCCTTGTACCAGCCAGTACGCATAGCGCCACTATCTGCTAGGGAATACCACGTATCACCGTCTTTGAGCCAGCCTGTCTGCATTTTACCAGTGCTGTCGAAGTGATACCAAGAACCTGCGTTTTGTACCCATTTATTTTTAGCGAGACTACCATCTTGAGAAAGATTCCAGTCAGTGCCATTTTTAACCCAAGTATCTGCAGCCTGTGCTTGGTTGATAGATAAAAGTAGACCAGCACCTGCAAGCAAACCAAGTGTGAGTAGTTTAGATTTTTTCATAGCCATTTCCTCCTTTATTGAATAGCTATAAGAGGGCTTCCCCTCTTTATTTAGCTATATTCTAATACTTTTCATTGTCAAAGTCAATAATATTGTGAAAGATTAGACAATGTTATCAATACCTACAAATTGTATTTTGAGCTATACCATATTGCTATAACTCTATAAAAATCCTTTCTTTTTTCTCCTTTTTGGAGATTGATTTTTTCTAACTCCATTATATCCCCTATTTCTCCTCAGATTTCTACTGTCCCTAGAAAGACTAAATCTGTTCCTAAACGGTCACTTATACTCAATGAAAATCAAAAAGCAAACTAGGAAGCTAGCCGNNGAGTATTAAGCCAAATAAAAAAGTCCAAAGCAAATGCCTTGGAACTCCGATTTCTATTTTCCTTGAATGATTTTAACCACATCTCCTACACTTTGGAGTTGGTCAATTTCCTCATCGCTGATTTCGATATTAAATTCATCTTCCAGTGTCAAGATAAACTCCATCAAGTCAACGGAGTCCGCATCCAAGTCATCTTTTAGACTCAAGGATTCTGTCACGACAAAGTCCTCTCCCTGTCGCTCTTGGATAATGGTCATAATACGGTCAAAAATTTCTTTTTCTGTCATCTCTTTTATTCTCCTGAAAATTCACGCGCAGTCTGGGCAACTACGTCTGTCTCTAGCATGGTACGAATCTGGCGGATTGTACTATAAACAGCCTTGGCATCGCTTGAACCATGAGTCTTGACAACAGGTGCTTTGACACCAAATAAGACTGCTCCACCAACATCTGAGTAGTTGAGCTGTTTTTTCAAACCTCTGAGGCTATCCTTAAGAAGGAGAGCACCTAGTTTCGCTCGAAGACCACCACCTGTAATAGCTGTCTTGAGCAAGCCCATAATTCCCATGGCTGTCCCTTCAATGGATTTAAGCACAGCGTTTCCCGTGAAACCATCTGCCACGACAACATCCGCAACGCCATTCATCAAATCACGCGCTTCCACGTTTCCGATAAAGTTTAAACTTTCATCAGCTGCTAGTAATTCGTAAGTTTCCTTACGAAGCGGGTCACCCTTGCTACTCTCTGTTCCATTGTTAAGTAAGCCAACACGTGGTTGCGCAATGCCACGGACATTTTTAGCATAGAAAGAACCTAGAACCGCGTATTGATGGAGGTGCTGGGCTGTATTTTCTGCATTAGCACCGAGGTCCAGCATGTCAAAACCTTTCCCATCAATAGTCGGCAAGGTTGACATAAGCCCAGGACGATCGATGTTCTTGATACGACCCACGATGAAAAATCCTGCTGCTAGTAAAGCACCTGTATTCCCAGCTGAGAGAACAGCATCTGCTTCACCCTCTTTGACAGCCTTGGCTGCCAATACCATACTGGCGTTTTTCTTCTTCCGAATAGCTCTCGTAGGTTCATCGTCTGAATCAATCTTCTCATCCGTATGGATAATGCTGACGCGCTCTGTGGCTATCAGATATTGCTTGATTTTAGCTTCATCTCCGTAGAGTTGAACCTCGATATCTGAAAAGTCAGCTAGGGCTTGATTGACACCCTCAACGATGGCCTGAGGTGCATAATCGCCTCCCATGGCATCTACTGCGATTTTTTTCATTTCTTTTCCCCTTTTAGTAATTGTCCCCAGTCTGCTAGGGAATCAATAAATTTCTTTGATTTTAGGTGAATCCCAACGTACTCTTCGTAGAGTTGATCCATAAATTGGCGTAAGTCTTGCTTGATTTCAGGCTTGAGCGAAATGGTCTCCAAAGTCTCAAAATCAATGGCTTGAAATTGATTGAGCAGATAAGGGATATTGGGATTGAGATGGCAACGTCTCTCATCCTCATGATAATGCTCTGGGCAGAGGCAGGCTCCATATTTAAAAGAAAAATCAAAAGCCTGACCGACCCGATGACAAAAGACACACTCATTAAAATTGAGGCTGATTCCAAATCGAGTCAAGATTTGGATTTCAAAAATATTGGTCAAGACTTGATAATCCAAGCCCGCTTCCATCAACTCCAAAGTCTTTTGCAAAAAAGCAAACAAGGGAGCATCCTGCTGATTGTCCTGCAAACTAGCATCGGCAAGAGCTGCCACATAGGTCGCATAGGCCATGACAAAGAGGTCACTATTGATCTTGGGAAAGGTCATGACCTCATGATAGTCCTCAATGTAACTGAGCCCATCATCATTGATTCGCAAGAGAAATCGAGCCAGCACCAAGGGCTGAATAACAGGGGCCAGCTTAGACTGGCCAGCATGTTTAACGAAAAACATGCGCTTACCAGCCTGCTCTGTAAAAATCTTGACGAGCTTGTCATCTTCACGAAAGTTGCGATTGTAGAGCACCAAGCCTTGACTCGTGATAGACTGAATCATGCTTCTCTCATGTACTCCTCAAGTCGTTTCATGGCTTCTTTGATCGTCTCCATGCTGGCTGCATAAGATAGGCGAACATAACCTTCCCCGTAACGCCCAAAGGCTGCACCAGGGATAAAGGCAACGGCCTTCTTCTGAGCAAAATCCTTCAGAAAAGCAAAGGAATCTTGATTGTAGCCGTCTGGAATCTTAGCAAAGATATAGAAGGCACCGTCTGGTTTAATAATCTCAAAACCAAGAGCAGTCATCTTTTCGATAATATAGTCCCGACGCTGGATGTATTCCTTCTTCATAGACTCCGCATCGTTTTTACCAGCCGTCAAGGCTTCTACTGCAGCATGTTGGGCCATGGTATTTGCGGCAGTAACCAAATATTGGTGACTCTTGATTAGCTGGGCTGTAAAGGCCGCAGGAGCGAAAATCAGACCCAAACGCCAACCGGTCATGGCATGCGATTTAGACAAACCATTGATAATAATAGCCTGACCTCTCAACATGGT